>DATFRE010000154.1:0-10222 GCA_035263545.1 Dongiaceae bacterium | reverse complement strand
GGGCTGGGCGCCGCCCTATGACCTGATGCGCTGACAGTGACAAAAAAATAGGCTCGATCCTTCGCCTCCGCCGCGCCGCGCGCCGTGATAGACTGCCCGGCTTGGCGGGGTCGCCCCAGCGAGACCCGGGAGGCGCATGATGGATGCCACGGCTCTCATCCTCTCGCGGCTGCAGTTCGCCTTCACCATCTCGTTCCACATCATCTTTCCGTCCTTCACCATCGGGCTGGCCGCCTGGCTCGCCACGTTGGAGGGGCTGCGACTGGCGACGGGGCGCCAGATCTACCGCGTGGTGTTCGATTTCTGGCTGAAGATCTTCGGGGTCGCCTTCGGGATGGGCGTCGTCTCCGGCGTGGTGATGGGTTTCCAGTTCGGCACCAACTGGAGCGTGCTCGCAAAGATGTCAGGGCCGATTCAGGGGCCGCTGCTCTCCTACGAGGCCTTCACCGCCTTCATGCTGGAGGCCAGCTTCTTCGGCGTCCTTGTCTTCGGGCGTCCGCGCGTGCCGCCCTGGTTCTATTTCTTCTCGGCCTCGATGGTCGCTTTGGGGACGACCTTCTCCGCCTTCTGGATCATGGCCAACAACAGCTGGATGCAGGTTCCGACCGGCTATGCCATGGAGAACGGCGCCTTCCGCGCCACCGACTGGGGGGCCATCCTTTTCAGCCCGGTGCTCTGGGTCCGTTTCCCGCATATGCTGCTGGCCTCCTATCTCACCGGCGCCTTTTGCGTCGCCGCCAGCGGCGCCTGGTACTTCCTGCGCGGGCAGTTCGAGGCCGAGGCGCGGGTCATGCTGCGCATGGGGCTCGGGCTTGCCGCCGTACTGGTGCCTGTCCAGATCATCTTCGGGCATTTCAACGGCGAATATGTCGTCAACCACCAGCCCTCGAAGATGGCCGCCATCGAGGCGCGCTGGCAGGACGAGAAGCCCGCCTCCGAGGTCCTGCTCGCCTGGCCGGACGTCGAGAACAAGCGCAATCTCTACGCCATCACCCTGCCCCCGCCTCTCGGCAGCCTGATCGATTCCGACAGCCTCTCCGCCGGCGAGGTGGGCCTCACGAGCATCCCGGAAAAGGACTGGCCTCCGGTCGTGATCCCTTTCTTCACCTTCCGGATCATGGTCGGCTGCGGCGTCGCCATGCTCGCGCTGGCCTGGCTCGGGGCCTATGAGGGCAGCCGCGGGCGGCTGCGCCAGAGGCGCCTGCTGCTCTGGGCGATCTTCTTTAGTTTCCCGCTCCCCTTCATCGCGACCCTGACCGGGTGGTTCACGGCGGAGGTCGGGCGCCAGCCCTGGGTCGTCTATGGCGTGCTTCGCACCGCCGATGCGGTGACGCCGGCGCTGACCGGTCGCAGCGCCGCCATCTCCCTGATCATCTTCTGCCTGGTCTACCTGCTCATCTTCGCCTTCGGCATTTTCTATATCTACAAGCTGCTGCGCACCGGGCCGCTCGAGCATCTGACCCGCCCGCCCACCGCCGCGATTCCCAACCGGCCCCTATCGCTGGCCGATCGGGAGCCGGTGCCGCAGACGGTTTCGGGAGAGCGGCCATGATCCATTTCTGGGTCACCCTGCTCGCCATCAGCGTCCTGCTCTACGTGCTGCTCGACGGATTCGATCTCGGCGTCGGCATCCTGTTCGGCTTCAGCCGCAGCGAGACGCGGCGCCATGCCATGGTGAGCGCGGTGGCGCCCGTCTGGGACGGCAACGAGACCTGGCTGGTCATGGCCGGCGTCATTCTCTGGGGCGCCTTTCCGCCCGTCTACGCGGTGCTGCTCTCCGCCTTCTATCTGCCGATCATTCTCATGCTGGCCGGGTTGATCCTGCGCGGCGTGGCCTTCGAGTTCCGCCGCAAGGCCGAGCGCATGCGCTGGGTGTGGAATTGGGGCTTCGCCGGCGGATCGCTGGTCGCCACATTCATGCAGGGCTTGACGGTGGGTCGGCTGGTGGAGGGCGTGCCGATCGTCAATGGCCAGTATGCGGGGGGCGAGTTCGACTGGCTGACGCCCTTCAGCTTCATCTGCGGCATAGGGCTCTGCCTCGGCTATGCGCTGCTGGGTGCCACCTGGCTGGTGCGCAAATGCGAGGGTGGCACCAGGGAGGAAGCCTACCGCCAGATCCCCTATCTTTCCCTCGCTCTGCTCCTCTTCCTGATCGTCGTGTTCGGCTATGCGTTGGGCGAGCATCTCCAGATCATGCAGCGCTGGCTCGACCGGCCGCTGCTCTTCGTCTTTCCGGCGATCGGCGTGATCGCGGCGATCATGCTGGCGGTCAGCCTGCGCCAGCGCCGCGACCAATGGCCCTTCCGCATGGTCGCCCTGATCTTCCTCAGCGCCTTCGGGACGCTGGCGATCTCCTTCTGGCCCTACATGATTCCCTTCGCCATCACCGTCGATGAAGCGGCGTCGCCGCATTCGAGCCTCGCCTTCATGTTCTGGGGCGAGGGAATCTTCATCTTTCCGCTGATCCTCATCTATACCGCCGTCAATTACAGCGTCTTCCGCGGCAAGGTCCGCTCCGACCCCGATCACTACTGAGCGTCGGCGGTCAGCGCTCCTCCTCGGGCTCGGCAAAATCGCCCAGGAGGCGGAGCCCCTCCATCCAGGTCTCGCCATCGCGCTTGATGACGATGCGCGGCGCGATGGCCCCGTGTTCGGCGAGTGCGGCGGCCAGGGTCTGGGAATGGGTGACGAGCCAGATCTGGCTGCGCTCCGCCGAGCGGGCGATGAGGCGGGCGAGCGGGTCCAGCAGATCGGGATGCAGGCTGGTCTCCGGCTCGTTGAGGGCGATGAAGGCCGGCAGGCGATAGGCAAGCAGCGCACCCGCCAGGGCCAGATAGCGCAGCGTGCCGTCGGAGAGTTCGGCAGCCTCGAAGACGCGCTTGGGATAATCGGGGAAGATCATGCCGAAGCCGGCATCGCGGCCGGGCGGCGGCACCACGAGGCGGGCACCGGGAAAGGCCTCCTCGATGGCGCGGTCGAGATCAGCCGTATCCTCCGGATATGGACCAGCGTGGCGAAGACCGCCGCCAGATTCGATCCGTCGGAGGCGAGGCTCGGGCTGGTCACCGCCAAGCAAAGACGGCGCAGCGCCGAGCCGGCATCGGTGCGCATCTCGTGATAGAAGCGCCAGTCGAGCATGGTCCGGCGGACCAGATGCAGATCGGGGAAGCCGGTCGGATCCTGGAGCGAGCCCAGCGCCGTCTCCGATGCCAGGAGATCGGCGCCGATCTCCACCCGCTTGCCGCTCTCGTTGCAGGCCGTGACGGCCGGCCCGCGCCGTTCGAGAAGCTTCTGCCGGCGGCCCCGATGGTGGAAGGTGAGCGTCTCCTCCTTCACCAGCGGCTCGAAGGGAAGTGCCGCCGCCGTGGGGTGGCGCAGCCCAACCGAGACCTCATAGGCATAGCTGCGCTCGCCGCCGGCCATGGCGGCGAATTCAGCGCCGAGAGTGATGCGCACCGGCGGTGGCTTCTGCGGCCGCTCGCCCGCCCAGAAGGCCGATTCCATTCCGCCTTCCGCCGCCAGCTCCCGCGCGAGCGTCCCCGCGGCCGCGGCCTGGATCAGCTGGAGCGCGCGGTAGAGATTGGTCTTGCCGACCCCATTGGCGCCGAGAAAGACCGTCAGCCGGTCGACGGGAAAACTGATCTTGCGCAGCGAGCGATAGCCGGCGGCATGGACCTGTCGAACCAGAAGCGGCATCGGCGAATCCACGGGCTGTCCCTGCTTCAGCTCACCATAGCCTGCCGGCGGCAAGCCCCCAAGCCCGGCTCCCTGTTGCGCGCCTGGCGCGACCCGCCCCATCATGACAGCCATTCGCCGACATCCCGCCCTATCGAGGTCGCCTCGCAATGGCCTTGCAGCTTCCGCCGCTTCCCTCCTTGCGCCTCTTCGAGGCCGCTGGCCGGCTGCAAAGCTTCAGGCTCGCGGCCGATGAGCTGCACCTCACGCCGAGCGCGGTCAGCCACGGCATCGTCGCGCTCGAGCGCTGGCTCGGCGCGGTGCTCTTCGAGCGTCGGACGAACGGCGTCGTCCTGACCGCCGCGGGAAAGGACTATCTCTCCTTCGTCTCGGAGGCGCTGGCGATGATCGCCGTGGGAACGCGCCGGCTGCCGAACGCGCGCGGCCATCGCCGCGTCTCGATCAGCGTCGCCCCGAGCTTCGCCTCCCGCTGGCTCGTGGAGCGGCTGGGCGATTTCCGCGCCCGCCACCCGGATGTTTCGATCGCGATCGACACGTCCCAGCGCCAGGTGGGCTTCCCCACCGATAGCGTGGACCTCGCCATCCGGATGGCGCGGGCGCCCTGGCCCGGCCTCGTCTCCTCCTGCCTCTTCACGGAGCGTCTTGTCCCGGTCTGCGCGCCGGCCTTCCTCGCCCAGCACGGCAAGCGCCGTGGCGTCGATCTGGCGAAGGTGCCGCTGCTGCAGGTGTCGTCAACGACGGAGGATTGGGCCGCCTGGCTCGATGCCGCGGGGCTGACCGGCATCGACCTCTCCACCGGCCTCAGCTTCGACACCGCGCATATGGCCGTGGATGCGGCAGCAGCGGGGGCTGGGGGTAGCCATGGGCCGGCGGCCTTTGTTCGATCGGGATCTCGCCACGGGCCGGCTCGTCGAGGCGGCGACACCGACCCTGGCCGCGACGACCGGCTACTGGCTGGTCCAGGCACCGGAGGCGGAGAGCCGCCCCGAGGTCCGCCACTTCGCCACCTGGCTCAAAGGAATGGCCAAGGCAACCGCCGAGCGCGGGTGAATGGAACTCGCCCAGGGCGCAGTCCAATTCAATTGGCCCGGTGCCGCCGCGCACCACATCCTCCTAAGGATTGGAGGATGCACCATGCGGATCGAATTATCGGCTCGACGGCCAAGCGGAGTCGCGGCGGGGCTCGGCCCCGCGCTGCGCGACCTTCCGTCCCTCTTGAGGCTTTGGTGGCAGCGCTCACGCGGGCGCCATCAGCTCGTGCTGCTGACGGATCACGACCTGCACGATCTCGGTCTCACCCGGATCGATACGCAGCGGGAGGCGCGAAAACCCTTCTGGAAGCCCTGATGCTGTCCCTGATGGCAGGCGCCGTCCCGGCCGAGGGCGAAGAGGATGCCATCCGGCATTTCATCAGCCGCCTCGAGGCCGAGGATCTGCGCCTGCGCTTCGGCGGCGGCGCCCCGTTGGACGAGTCCGCCGTTCTGCGGCGCCGGCTCGGCTTCGGCGATCCCCGCAGCGCGGTGCTGCTCTCCCTCGATGCGACCGGCGCGATCGCGGGCATGGCGAGTCTCGCACTCGCATCCGACGACACGGCCGAGACAGCGGTGATCGTCCGCTCCGACCTGAAGCATCGCGGGGTGGGAACGGCGCTGATGGGCCGGCTCGTCCGCCAGGCGCGCATGAGCGGCCTCAGCCGCCTGATGGCCCTGGTGCTGTACGAGAACATCCCCGCCCGTCGCCTCGTCCTCCGGCTCGGCTTCCGTCAGGTCGGACCGCTCGAAGCGCAACTGCAGTTTCAGCTCGATCTCGACGAGATGTTCGCCGGCAGTCACGCCCTCGGCGGCTGAAGCGTCGCGCCGAGCGACCGACGGCAGCGGTCAAGGGCCGCGAAGGCCGCGCGCGCATCGCTCGCGAGGCGGATCATGGCGGGAAGCTGGCCAGGGGCGCTGAGAAGCGCACGGAGGACGGCGCCGAGATCGGTGCCGCCATCCTCCCTCATGCCGGCGATAGCCGCCGGCGGGATCGCGCGCTCCGCCGGATCGCAGACGACGCGCAGCGCCGCAAAGGCGAGACCATGGGCGGCGGCAAGCCGTACCGCAATATGGGATTCCATGTCGACGGCGAGCGCGCCGCTCGCCGCCAGCGCCGCCTTGCCGGCGGGTGAGAGGACCGGCGCATCGACGCCGGCAAGGTCGCCCGGAAGAGCCTCCGGAAGCGGGCCAGCCAGCCGGGCGCGCCATGCCGCATCGACCGGCCAGCGCTTGTCGCCGGCGATGATGCCGCCCGCCAGGATCACCGCGCCGGGAGGGAGCCTGGGATCGAGCCCGCCGGCGATGCCGAAGCTGAGGATGCCGGCCGCGCCGTCGCCGATCGCCGCCTCGATGAGACCCGCGAGCCGGGGCCCGGCCGCCGCCACGGGCCTGACGCCGGGGCCGGCTGCGATCCGCGCCTCGCGAGAGAGCCCCGAGACCGTCAGGACGAATCCGCCGTCGGCCGGGGCGCTCACAGCCCGAACTGCACGCTGCGGGTATTGCCCTTGGTCAGATTGCGATAGCGGGCAAGCGCCCAGAGGGGAAAGAATTTCCGATAGCCGTGATAGCGCAGGTAGAAGACGCGCGGGAAGCCAGTGGCGGTAAAGCGTTCCTCCGGCCAGAAGCCGTCGCCCGCCTGGTGGCGCTTCAGATAGTCGATCCCGCGCTGGACGACGGGATGATCCACTTCGCCTGCGGCCATCAAGCCGAGCAGCGCCCAGGCGGTCTGGGAGGCCGTGCTCGGCGCCCGCTCATAGCCCTTGTAGTCGAGCTTGTAGCTCTCCCCATCCTCGCCCCAGCCGCCATCATCGTTCTGGATCGCCACCAGCCAGTCGACGGCGCGCCGGATCTCGGGTGATCTCGGATCGATGCCCGCGGCATTGAGCCCGGCCAGCACCGACCAGGTGCCGTAGATGTAGTTCATGCCCCAGCGGCCATACCAGCTCCCGTCCTTCATCTGGGTACGCTTCAGATAGGCGAGCGCCGCGGCGACCCGCGGGGAGTCCTTGGTCTCGCCGAGCTGGGCCAGCATGCCGAGGCAACGCCCGGTGACGTCGGCTGTCGGCGGGTCGAGAAGCGCGCCGTGATCGGCGAAGGGGATGTAGTTCAGATATTCATGGCTGTTGTCGGCATCGAAGGCGCCCCAGCCGCCATTGCGGCTCTGCAGCCCCTCGATCCATTCCCGGCCCCGGGCAATGGCGGTCCCGTAATCGGCCCCTCCCTTGGCGGCCGCTTCCGCCGCGGCCCGGTCCATGGCCATGACCACCACGGCCGTGTCGTCGAGATCGGGGTAATGCGGATTGGCGTATTGGAAGGCCCAGCCGCCCGGCCTGACATCGGGGCGCTGCGCCGCCCAGTCGCCGGCGGTATCCAGCACCTGCAGCGGCTTCAGCCAGTCGAGCCCCTTGACCGCGGCCGAGGCTGCCCGCTCGCCGCCCGACTCCATGAGCGCATGGCAGACCAGTGCGGTATCCCAGATCGGCGAGAGGCAGGGCTGGCAATAGGCCTCGTCCTCCTTGATCACCAGCAGCTTCTCGATCGAGCGCCGGGCGAGGACGACGCGCGGATCGTCATGGGGATAGCCCAGGACCTCGAACATCATGACCGAATTGGCCATGGCGGGGAAAATCGCTCCTAGCCCATCCTCGCCATTGAGCCGCTCGATGGTGAAGGCGGCGGCGCGATCGATGGCGCGCCGGCGGGGGCCGGCGGGAAACAGCGGCTGGACCAGGCGCAGGACGCGGTCGATGGCGCCGAAGATGCCCGACCAGGGCTGGACCTGGTGCGGGCCCTTGGGCCAATGGCGCACCTGCTCCGGAGGGCGGGTGAAGAGCTCGGCGATGCCGATGCCGCGGGGATTGCGCGCCCTCGGCTTGAGCGCCATGAGCACCAGGAGCGGCACCAGCACCGTGCGCGCCCAATAGGAGATCTTATCGAGATGGAAGGGAAACCAGCGCGGCAGCAGCATGATCTCGACCGGCATCACCGGCACGCCGCGCCAGGGGACCTGGCCGTAAAGGGCGAGGAGCGCGCGGGTGAAGACATTCGTGGTGGCGGCCCCGCCATGGGCCAGAATCGCCGCCCGCGCCCGGACCATATGCGGCGCCTCGATGGAATCGCCGATCATCTTCAGCGCGAAATAGGCCTTCACGCTGGCGCTGATGTTGAAAACACCTTCGTGGAACAGCGGCCAGCCACCATGCCCGCCCTGGATGCGGCGGAGATAGTGCCCGATCTTGGCTTCGAGCCCCGCATCGGCCGGCTCGCCGAGGAAATGCTTCAGCAGGACATATTCGGCCGGAATGGTGGCATCGGCCTCGAGCTCGAAGACCCAATGACCGTCCTCGCGCTGCAGGCCGAGCAGCGCATCGGTCGCTCGCGCAATCGCGTGGTCGAGATCGGCCGATAGCGGCGCGCGACGGGCAAGGCCCGTTTGTGAGGGGGCTTCGATCGACATTTCCTGCTTGGCCCCAGGCTTTACCCGGCCGGGAGCGCCTTCACAAGTCCCTTTGCCGTGAGCAAATCGGCGGCGCGATTGCCGGAGCGGATCGCCCCCTCGATGGTCGCCGGAAGGCCCGTCGCCGTCCAGTCGCCGGCAAGCGCGAGATTGGCGTAGGCCGTCTCGGGCCCGGGCCTCTTCGCCTCCTCCGCCGGCAGGGCCGCGAAGGTGGCACGGCGTTCCTTCACGATCTGCCAGCGCGGCAGAACCGGTCCGAGACCGGTGAGCGCCGCCACCTCGCGCCAGAGATCGCGGGCGAGATCGTCGCGGTCGCGGTCGATCAGACGGTCGGCGGCGCTGATGGTGATGGAGAGGCGGTTCTCGAAGGCGAAGAGCCATTCGACCAGCCCGCCGCCGACGCCCAGAATCGCCGGCCAACCCTGAGGTGCGGCGATACGGAAATGGGCATTGAGGATGGCGCGGAAGCTCTCGGGTGCGGCGATCTCCGGCAGCAGAGTCTTGGCGACGGGGGCCGGCACCGCGAGGATCACCGCATCCCCCGGCGGCAAGGCAGCGACCTCCTCCCCGAAATCCAGCGCCGCCACCCGTCCCTCGGCGAGCACGATCCGCCGCAGGCGGTGGCCGAAGCGCAAGGCAGTGCCGCGGGCACCGAGCCACGCGACCGCCGGATCGATGAAGGCGTGGGAGAGACCCTGCGCCGCCACCAGGGGCCGGCAGGCTTCGCCGCCCTTGAGCAGGGTTTCTCGAAGGATCGCGGCGGCGAGGCGGGCAGAGGCAGGCTCGGGCTCGGTGTTGAGGGCCGCCAGCAGCACCGGCCGCAGCAGCCGCTCGTAGAGCGCCCCGCGGCAGGCCATGGACTGGGCGATCGTCGCCTTGGGTCCGGCGGTGAAGAGCCGCCAGGCGCCGAGATAGTCCAGCGCCTTCGTCCCGGGCACGCGGCGCGCGCGCGACAGGATCCACCAGGGCAGCCGCCCGTCATTGATTTCGATCCGCCAGCGCCGGCCCGTGGCGAGATCGGCGAAATCGAAGCAGGCTTTGTCCGGGCCGAGCAGCGCATCCTTGGCGCCGATCTGCCGGATGAATTCGAGAGCCGCATGATTGGCGGACAGCAGAAGGTGATTCCCGTTATCGATCACCTGATCCAGCGCCGGCTCGAAAAAGGAGCGGCAGCGCCCGCCGGCGTGATCCGTGGCCTCATGCAGCACGACCGCCGCATCGGCATCGGCAAGCCGCACGGCGGCCGCGAGCCCGGCCAGCCCGGCGCCGACGATATGAACGGTGGACGGCATCAGAAGAGGCTGTCGGTGAGGAGAATCCAGAGAAGGCGCGACTTGGCGACCTTGACCCGCTGGCGCGGCGCGCGCCAGCCCTGGCGCGTCATGCGGTCGAGGATATGGCGATAGACCTTGCCCATCAGGCGCGGCGCACGGGTCGCGCGGCGCGAGCAGCGAGCCATGATGGCATTGGCCGCGGAGAAATGGCCGCGCGCCCGGGCCGCCACCACGGCGCAGGCGCGATCGAGAGCCGGATGGGCCAGCACCGCCGCCGGCTCGCGCTCGCTGATGCCGGCCTCCTCGAGGGCCTCGCGCGGCAGATAGAGCCTGCCCACCGCCGCATCCTCGTCGAGGTCGCGCAGGATATTGGTGAGCTGGAGCGCGCGGCCGAGCTCATGGGCAAGGTCGCGCCCCTCCGCCTGGCCGAGGCCGAAGATGCGCACCGAGAGGCGGCCCACGGCGCTGGCGACGCGGTCGCAATAGAGATCGAGGGTGGCGAAATCCGGGGCGCGGATATCCTCGGCCACATCCATGGCCATGCCGTCGATGATGGCCAGGAAGTCCTCGCGCGCCGGGCCGAAGCGCCGGATGACGCCGGCGAGCGCGTCCTGCCCCGGCGGCACCTCGCCGGCATAGAGGCGGTCGATATCGGCGCGCCAGCGGTCGAGGCCGGCTTCGCGCTCCGCCCGCGGCGCGCTGCCATCGGCGATGTCGTCGACGGCGCGGCAGAAGGCATAGATCTCGTACATGGCGTCGCGCTG
>DATFRE010000153.1:0-4383 GCA_035263545.1 Dongiaceae bacterium | reverse complement strand
GTGGCTCCACATCCCGGCCGGGTATCTCTATGCGCTCGGCAACCCGCGGGCCGACTGGATGATGACCACGGAGCGCGAGGCCGGCCTCGGCGACCGCCAGCTCAACTATCCGCGCGGCAAGGTCCTCGGCGGCTCGACCGCCATCAACGGCATGATCTATATGCGCGGCCAGGCGGCGGATTACGACGGCTGGCGCCAGCTCGGCCTCACCGGCTGGGGCTGGGACGATGTGCTGCCGCTGTTCAAGCGCCATGAGGATCATTTCGGCGGCGCCAACGACTTCCATGGCGCGGGCGGGGAATGGCGGGTCGAAGAGCCCCGCATCCGCTGGGACATCCTCGATCGCATCCAGGAGGCCTGCGTCGAAACCGGCATCCCGCGGACCCAGGATTTCAACCGCGGCGACAATGAGGGCGTCTCCTATTTCCAGGTGAACCAGATGCGGGGCCTGCGCCGCAG
Source organism: Dongiaceae bacterium (assembly GCA_035263545.1). Classification (GTDB taxonomy): domain Bacteria; phylum Pseudomonadota; class Alphaproteobacteria; order Dongiales; family Dongiaceae; genus DASXQK01. Next base: position 3,924 of record DATFRE010000153.1, on the reverse strand, counting down.
CGCTGCGCGCGCCTTCCTGACGCCGGTGCGATCGCGCCCGAACCTCCGCCTCGTGATCGCCGGCTTCGTCGAGCGGCTGACCTTCGAGGGGCGCCGCGCCCGGGGCGTCGTCTACCGCATCGGCCCCAAGCGCGGAGGATCTGAGCTGCAGCGCGCCGAGGCGCGGGGCGAGATCATCCTCGCCGCGGGATCCGTCGGCACGCCCAAGATCCTCGAGCTCTCGGGCATCGGCGCCGGCGCGCTTCTCTCCTCTTGGGGGATCGCGCCGTTCCACGAGCTGCCCGGAGTGGGAGAGAACCTGCAGGATCATCTCCAGCTTCGTCCGATCTTCCGGGTCTCCGGGATAAGGACCATGAACACGGATTTCCTCTCCCTGCTGCGGCGCGGCTGGTTCGGGGTGGAATATGCGCTGTGGCGCCGCGGGCCGCTCACCATGGCGCCGAGCCAGCTCGGCGCCTTCACCCGCTCCTCGCCGGAGCGGGCGACTCCCGATCTCCAGTATCATTTCCAGCCCCTCTCCCTCGACCGCTTCGGCGAGCCGCTCCACCGCTTCGCCGCCTTCACCGCCAGCGTCGCCAATCTCCGGCCCACCAGCCGCGGCTCGATCCATCTGCGCGGTCCCGACCCCGCCGATCCGCCCGCGATCCGGCCCAATTATCTTTCGACGCATGAGGACAGGCGGGTGGCGGTGGCGGCGATCCGGCTCACCCGCCGGATCGCCGCGGCCCGCGCGCTCGCTTCCTACGCGCCGGTGGAATGGAAGCCCGGTGCCGGGCTTGCGAGCGATGAGGAGCTGGCAATCGCCGCCGGCCAGATCGGCACCACCATCTTCCACCCCGTCGGCACCGCGCGGATGGGTCCTGCTGACGACCCGCAGGCCGTGGTCGATCCGCGCCTGCGTCTGCGCGGCATCGCGGGCTTGCACATCGCCGATGCCTCGGTCATGCCGCGGATCACCTCGGGCAATACCAGCTCGCCCACCCTCATGATCGCCGAGAAGGCAGCGACGATGATCCTCGAGGACGCGAAAGGCTGAGCCGCGGTTGTCTCGACGAACGCGCCGGGACGGGGCCTTGGGCGCCGCCCGTTCCTCCACTCGTCATGGCCGGGCTTGACCCGGCCATCCACGTCGATCACAGGAACCACCGCAGGCGGCAAGCATCACCCTCTCCGCCGTCATGGTCGGCGAAGGCCGACCATCCACGAGTTTGTGTGTCGTGAATGCGGCACCGGCAAGGTTCTATCGATGTTACCGCTGTCTGTGGCACGGCAAGATGTGGATGCCCGGGACAAGCCCGGGCATGACGAAAAGGGGGTGCGGACCTTCGCCGACCATGACGGCTGAGAGCGCGCCGCTTACGGGTTCAACCGAACAGGCCTCGGGCGACGCCCCTCAAAAATCGATATCGGTGCCGAAATCGAGCTCCACGTTCCAGACCGACGGGATCGAGGTGCCGCCGAACCCGACATCGCCGTAGTTGCCATGGGAGTAGGCGAGCTGGCCCTCGAGCGAGACGCCCGGGCCCAGCGTATAGCTGCCGTTGAGGGAGATGGCGGCCATGACCTCGTCGGTGGTCTTGCCCAGCTCCTGCCATTGGGAATACATCCCTTGCAGGCCGACGGCCCAGTCGCCGGTGGTGTAATTGCCGCCGGCGGTCACCACCCAGGCGTCGTCGCTGGACTTCGAGAATGTGGCGCCATAGCCGTCATTGGAATAGTTCTTGTAATAGGCGCCCGAGGCGCCGACGGTCCATTTCCCGAATCCGACCTGGAGGCCCGCGCTGTACATGGCCGCGTTGTTGTGGGTCGGTGCGCCCGCGGCGGTCAGGCTGCCGAAGGACCATTCGCCGCCGGCGCCGGCGGTGAGCTTCCAGCCATCGAACTGGTGCGAGTAGTTGGCGTAGACGGAGAGCACGTCGTCCACCGGATTGCTGCTGACATTGGTGCCGGGCGTGATGCCGCCTCCGGCAAATTTGCTGTTGCCCTGGGGCGCGAAGGAGGCGGCGAAGCTGAATCCGCCGATGATGGGCGAGAAATACATGATCTTGTTGCCCTGGTACTCGATGCCATAGCAGGTGCCGACGGAGCCGATGGGCGAGACGCCGAAGGTGAATCCGATGCCCTGGGTCGCGGGCGTGGCGACCGGCCCGGCCGCCCGGCCGACATTGCTGTAGGATTCCCACGGGCTGTTGACGCCGAAATTCCAGGTCACATTGCCGGGGTCGAGGACGCAGTTGGTGACCAGCGCGCTGTCGGTTTCCCCGATGCGGATCTGGCCGAAGGTGCCGTTGAAATAGGCGTAGGAATTATAGATCTGGTCGAGGCTGCCGGACTTCTGGACATTCTCGCCGTTGAGGCCGACCAGCACGCCGACGGTGATGCCGTTGTCGAGCGTGGTCGAGCCGGAGAAGTTGATGCGGATTTCCTGGCGCATGGCGGCCGTGGTGCGATTGTTGTCGCCATAGCCGACGAAGCTGCCGCTCGTGGTCACCGCGCCCGGGCTGTTGCCCCACTGGACGCCGATCGAGTTGCGGTAGAAGCCGCTGATGCCGAGCTGAAGCGCGGGACCCGCTTCGGCTCGGCCGGCGAGAGCGCTTGCCGCGACCAGGGCGGTCGTTCCGGTGAGAATCCTCCTCACGCCGGATCCCCCGCGATGGCGCCGATACCCCCCATGACGAAACCCTCGCTTTGCGCGATGATGAAATGTAGCATCATTTTCACGGCCGTGACGCGAAATCCAGGCCGCGGCACGCCGGATTACGGCAGGTTAATCTTCGATTGCGAGGATTGGGTGCGGGCAATATCCGGACCCGCCATGGCGAGGGGTCGGCAGGTGCGGGCGCGAATCGGCGGCCGAGGCGGGAGGAGTCGCGGGACGGGAGGCATGCGCAGGACGGGGAAAGAGCCGAAAATGCCCGGCCGCGCCGGCGGCAGGAAGGCGGGCCATCCCGGCGCGAAGGCGGCTTCCGGCTGGCTCGGCCGGGAGATCCGCGATCTGCGCAAGCGCCGCGGCCTCACCATTCTCGATCTCGCCGGGGCCATCGGCAAATCCACGGGTTATGTCAGCCAGGTGGAGCGCAACCGCTCGGCGCCCTCCGTCGCCGATCTGCAGAAAGTCGCTGCGGCGCTGGGCGTTCATATGAGCTGGTTCTTCGATCGGGGCGAGGAGGGGCCGGCCCAGGAGCTCGAGTTCATCGTCCGCGCCGGCCGCCGGCGGAAGCTGAACTTCGGCCTGGGAGTCACGGATCACCTGCTCTCGCCCTCGCTTTCGGGAGAGCTCGAGCTGCTCTATACGACGCTCGCACCCGGCGCCAAGGGCGGCGAGCCGCCCATCAGCTATCGCGGCGAGCAGGCCGGAATCGTGCTGGCCGGCAGCTTCGAGATCACCATCGGCGCCAGGCGGTTCCTGCTCCGGGAGGGCGACAGCTTCGGTTTCAAGAGCACCACCCCGCACCGCTACCGCAACCCCGGCCGGGTCGAGACGGTGATCGTCTGGGCCTTCACGCCGCCTAATGAATAGGGGGTACGATCCTCCTCCCGTCATCACATGCGTGATGCTTGACGGCAATTTCATCACATGCAACCCTGGCCGGAATCAAGACCAAGGGCCCGTGGTTCGGGCAGGCAGGGAGAGATTCGGGACATAACGGCCATGTCCTGCATCGATTTGGGCGCAACCGGACGCCGCTCAACTGCGGCGCTTGCGGCCGGCGCTGCTTCGGCCGATCATCGACGCACAAACGGGACGACGAGGGGTCCCCATCGGGCATCGAACAGAAACTTTGCCAGAACAGGAGAGGACATCCATGAAAGATCGTGACCCCTTTACCGGCGGGCTTTCGGGCCTTCGCCGCCCCTTGTCGCGCCGCAAGGCATTGACGACCCTCGGCAGCGCGAGTCTGCTCGTCCCCGCCGCCCCCTATA
>DATFRE010000152.1:0-4814 GCA_035263545.1 Dongiaceae bacterium | reverse complement strand
CATAGGGTAGAAGAGGTCGACCAGTCTCTTCCACAAGGAACCTACTTGGAACCTTTGTGGAGAGGAGTGTCACCGCTTTGATGCCTAACTGGTTGTTCTGACTTGGCAATATTTGGGATCCCGGTGGTGGAGCCGAGGGGGATCGAACCCCTGACCTCCTCATTGCGAACGAGGCGCTCTCCCAGCTGAGCTACGGCCCCAGGTCCCGGGAAACGGGCGCGACTATGTTGGCCGACCCCATTGCTGTCAAGGGGCGCCTCTCACCCTCGTGCCCCTCCGCACTTGCGCCCATGGGGGCCTGCCGATAACCTCCGGCCGCAATCCTCTCAGGAACCGGGCGGCAGGCCCGGATGGCGGGCTCGGCTCCGATGGTACCCCTGGCAAATCTGATCAGCATCGTCATCCAGCTCTATATCTATGTCCTGATCGTCGCCGCGGTCCTGTCCTGGCTGCTGGCCTTCGGCATCGTCAACCGCCACAACGCTGTGGTCAGTGGGGTCGGCCGGTTCTGCTACGCGCTGACGGAGCCGGTGCTGCGGCCCATCCGGCGGATCATACCGCTGGTTGGCGGGGTCGATCTCTCGCCCCTGGTCCTGATCCTGCTGCTGTGGTTCATTCGCGACGAGATTGTCTACCTCATCATCAATATCTGAATCAGGATCCCAGGGGCCCTTCACCCCGACGGCGGAGGGCCTGGGCATCCGGGTCCATGCCCGCCCGGGTGCCCGCCGGGACGCGGTCGAGGGCTTGAGGACGGAGGCGGACGGATCGCTGGCGCTCCGGGTTTCGGTCCGCGCCGCCCCCGAGGACGGCAAGGCGAACGCGGCCATCGCCAAGCTTCTGGCCGGCGAATGGGATGTGCCGAAATCGCGGCTCCGGCTGTTATCCGGGGCCACGGACAGCGCAAGTTCTTTGTTCTGACAGGTGAGCCCGCGGCCCTGTCCGCCCGGCTCGAAGGATGGCTGAGGCAATGCACGGAACATCAGTGAGCGGCAAGATCATCGACGGTAAGGCCTTCGCCGAAGGCCTGCGCGGCAGGATCGCCCTCGAGGTCGCGGATCTGAAGGCGCGGCACGGCTTCGTCCCCGGCCTCGCGGTGGTGCTGGTGGGCGAGGACCCGGCGAGCCAGGTCTATGTCCGCAACAAGGCCAAGCAGACGGTCGAGACCGGCATGGCCTCCTTCGAGCACAAGCTCTCGCGGGAGACGGGGCAGGCCGAGCTTCTGCGGCTGGTCGAGCAGCTGAACGCGGACCCGCAGGTGAACGGCATCCTGGTCCAGCTTCCCTTGCCCCGGCAGATCGATCCCCAGGCGGTGCTCGATGCCATCGATCCGGCCAAGGATGTCGACGGCTTTCACGTGGTCAATGCCGGCAGGCTCGCCACCGGCGGCAAGGCGCTGGTGCCCTGCACGCCGCTCGGCTGCCTCATGCTGCTGAAGGACCGGCTGGGCGAGCTCTCTGGCAAGCGGGCGATCGTGCTCGGCCGCTCCAACATCGTCGGCAAGCCCATGGCCCAGCTCCTGCTGGGCGAGAGCTGCACCGTCACCATCGCCCATTCGCGCACGCGCGATCTGCCGGGCGAATGCCGGCGGGCCGAGATCGTGGTCGCCGCCGTCGGCAAGCCGGAGATGGTCCGCGGCGACTGGATCCAGCCGGGGGCGACCGTGATCGATGTCGGCATCAACCGCATCGAGCGCGACGGCAAGGCGAAGCTGGTGGGCGATGTGGCCTATGACGAGGCGGTCGAGGTCGCCGGCGCCATCACGCCGGTGCCCGGCGGGGTCGGCCCGATGACCATCGCCTGCCTGCTGCAGAACACGCTGACCGCTGCGCGGCGCCAGCGCGGGCTGACGGCTTGACTAGAGATTGGCATCACCGCCGCCGGCGCCCTTGAGGCGCGATTCGGGGCTGGCGGGCACCTGCACCCGGGCGGCGACGGCGTCGATCTCGCGCCAGACCTCCTCGTCGACCTCAACGCCCTGCTCCAGCGCCCGGCCGTAGCGCCGCGCGAGCTCGGCCGCATCGAGGAAGGCAGGCCCGGCCGGCTGCGCGGCATCGCCGCTGCGGATCTCCACATCGGCCCGGGTGGGGTCGAGGAGGGCCGGCTCGCTGCCATGGAGCCCGGAAGCGCAGCAGCGGAGCTCGCCCGCCGCCTGGCGCCAGCACAGCGTCAGATCCGATGCCACAGCGGAAGGCAGCAGGAAGAGCGGCGAGCGGCAGCGGCGCAATTTCAGTGAGGCGCGTCCGCGCGCGAGATCCATGACCGCACTGCCATAGGCGATGGCCGAGAGGCCGCCGGCGTCGATCTCCTCGTGCCTCAGAGCCAAGCCACGGATCTTGCCGTCGAGGCCGGGCAAGTCCGCCCTGAGCAGCCGCAAGCCCGGAAGCCCGCGCGCCTCGAGCCAGGCGACCGCCTGGGCGCCGTCGCGATCGACGCCATAGGGCGCGCCCGAGCCCTCCAGGGCCCGCTGCACCAGGCGATAGATCTCGAATTGCGAGACGCGCATGTCAGAAACCTCTTTCCCTCTCCCGCGCTTCGGAGCGGGAGAGGGGGACCCATCGCGCAGCGATGGGCGGTGAGGGTCGTTCAAGCACCGTTCTTGGCAAACCCTCACCCTCCCGCAGCTTCGCTGCGGGTCCCTCCCTCTCCCGCTTCAAAGCGCGGGAGAGGGGAAGTTGGGAAGGCCGGGAAGGCCCAGTCATCGGCGTCGGGATCGCCAAGCTCTTCGATGGAGGGCGCGCCCTGGAAGAGGGTGATGCGGGTCCAGCGATCGGATTTGGGATCGAATTTGGCGGCGCCGAAGATCGAGAGCTTGCAGCGCAGGAGGTCGATGGGAAGGCAGGCCTCGCCCAAGAGATTGTCCTGGATCTCGCCATAGGGCAGCGGCGCCAGGCTCTGGATGCGGCGGAGGATGCCGCGCCAGCGCGGCTGCTCCAGCAGGAACTCGCCGGTGCTGCGGGAAAGCGCCGCCGCCGGCAGCGCCGCCAGCGCGCGATGAAGCGCCGCCGCCATCAGCCCGATGCCCAAAGGCAGCTCGCGCTCCGCGCCGGGCTCGTTGAAGCGCTCGCCCAGGCGCGGCTCGTCCTTCTCGGCCGAGCGATACCAGAAGAGGTGGTGCTGGCGCGGGTCTTCGTAATCCACACTCAGCACCCAGCCATAGCGGGTCTCGATCAGGGCTTTGAGCGCGGCGAGGCTCATGCGCGGGTCGACCGCGTCCTGCTCCGGCGATCCCGTGCTCGCCTCGAGCTCGTCCACGAGCTCGGGATGGAGCTCGATGACCAGGCTGTTGACGAGCTCGGAATATTCCAGGGTGCCCTCCGTCTCCGCCGCCCGCACCAGGCGATCCCAGGGTCGAACCCCACCGAAGAGCTGGCCTTGCATCGCGCTCGCGCGCAGCCCCGCGAGCTCCGCGCGCAGACGGAGGATGCGCGCCTGCTGGCGCTCGTCATCGGTGTTCCATTGCCCGAGATGGGCGATGGCGCGGTCGAGCAGCTGGCGGAAGCGCGCCATGCTCACCGGCGTCGCCGCGGCCGCGGCGCGCACCCGCGCCAGCGCCGTCTCCCGGGCGAGAATCCAATTGTTGAACAGCATGGGATGGCTGACCAGGAAGGGCGCCATGCCGAGGCCCGTGGCATTGCCGATGCCGAGCGCGCGCCGGGCGAGGGGCGCCAGCGCCACGGCGCCCGCAGGATTCTGCGTACGCGCGATATGCTCGATCAGATCGAAGCTGAATTGCCGGATCATATAGACCGTCAGCATCTCCGCCTCGTAAGGCAGCGAGAAGACGCCCTCGCGCCAGAGCCGGGGCAGATCGGCCAGGCCGAACTTGCCGTTGCCGTAGACGGCGGTGGTGCGCATGAGATAGCCGACCTGGACGAGCTCGCCGAGATCGGGCTGCCGGCCGGCGGCGAGCGATGCCGCCACCTTGTCGAAGAGCCGCACGCTGCGGTTCGCGCGGCTCAGCACCAGATCATCGGCCCCGTAGCGCGCCACCTCCTGGCGGGGCGTTGACTGGCTCAGGCGCTCGATGGCAGAGTCCCCGATGCGCCCGGCGGAGAGCGCGAAGGCGGCATCCCATTTCTCGGCGATGACGCGGTCGGTGCGCTCTTCCGGCGCCAGCGGGTTGGAGAAGCCGCAGAAGCTGAGCCGGCCCCGGGGCGTTTCGATCTCGTAGACGATGCGGCCATAGCCGCTGGCATCGAGCGCGCTGTGGCGCCGGTGGAAGCGCCAGCTCTCGCGTCCCATGCGGCGGATGAGGGAGCGCGTGAAGCTGAGGCGCGTAGGATGGAAGGAGCCCAGCCGCGCCAAGCGCATGACCGTTGCGGCCGGTCGGAGCGGGACCACGACTTCGTCGGCAGCCGCAGACTCCGGCATCCGGCCCCGCCGCATCATCCCTGTTCGCCGCCGAGCCCGGCGAGCTTGGCGTATTGCAGCAGCATGATGGTCTTGGCATCCATGATCTCGCCGCGCCCGACCATGGCGAGGGCCTCCCCGAGGGGGAGCTCTAGCACCTCGATATCCTCGCCCTCGGCGATGAGGCCGCCGCCTTCGGCGATGCGGTCGGCGGCGCTGTATTCGGCCATGAAGAAGACCAGGCGCTCGGTGACGGAGCCCGGGCTCATGAAGGCCTCGAACAGCCGGCGCGGCTCCCCGATCCGGCAGCCTGCCTCCTCCTCCGCCTCGCGGCGGATGGCCTCCTCGGGGCTGAGCTCATCCAGCAGCCCCGCGGGCACTTCGATCAGCGGCTGCGGGTGGCCGTTGACATAGGCGGGAAAGCGGAACTGGCGGGTGAGCAGAACGGTGCGGCGCTGGGG
>DATFRE010000151.1:0-4261 GCA_035263545.1 Dongiaceae bacterium | reverse complement strand
GGGCTCTATGGCGTGCCGCGGGCGGAGCGGCGCACGGTGGAGATCCTGGAGGCGCTCGGCCTCGCCGACAAGGCGGAGGCCTATGCCCGCACGCTTTCCGGCGGCATGCGCCGGCGACTCCTCGTGGCCAAGGCACTCGTTCACAATCCGCCGGTGCTGGTGCTGGACGAGCCTACCGCCGGCGTCGATGTCGAGCTGCGCCAGCAACTCTGGCGCTATGTGCGCGATCTCAACGCGCGCGGCGTGACGGTGCTGCTGACGACCCACTATCTGGAGGAGGCGGAGCAGCTCTGCGATCGCATCGCCATCATCAATCATGGCAAGGTCATCGCCTGCGACACGACGGCGGCGCTCCTGCGCCGGCTCGATGCCAAGGAGCTTTCGATCATCGTCGATCACGATCTCGCCGGCGTCCCCGCTGCCCTCGGCGCCTTCGATGCGGTGCTTGCCGATGCGCGGCGCCTGGTGGTGCGCTATCAGCCGAGCCGCACGCGCGTGGCCGAGATCCTGGCCGCAGTGCATGCGGCGGGGCTGGAGATCGTCGATCTCTCCACCCTCGAGGCGGATCTCGAAGACATCTTCCTCCAGCTCACCCGGGCCGACGCGCGGTGACAGGCTTGCGCCTTTTGCGTCTCTTACCCATCCTTGGGCTCTCCATGTTCCTCTTTGCCTGCGCCCCGAAGCTTCAGCCCCTGGGACCTCCCATCACCGAGCCCAGCTATGGCGGCAACCAGCTGCTGATGGATGACGGCGTCGCGCTGCCGCTGCGCCATTGGCCGGCCGAGGGTCAGACCAAGGCGGTGGTGCTGGCCCTTCACGGCTTCAACGAATACAGCAAGGTCTTCGATGCCCCCGCCAAGGACTGGGCCAAGTCGGGCATCGAGACCTATGCCTATGACCAGCGCGGCTTTGGGGAGACCTCCTATGTGGGGCTCTGGGCCGGCGACCAACGCATGGTCAAGGACGCGAAGGAGGCGGCCAAGATCCTGCAGGCGCGCCGCCCCGAGCTGCCCTTCTATGTCCTGGGGGAAAGCATGGGCGGTGCCGTGGTCATGGCCGCGGCAACCGACAATGATCCCATCCAGGCCAATGGCCTCATCCTGGTGGCGCCGGCCATCTGGGGCCGCGATTCCATCGGCCCGGTCGGCAGCGGCTCCCTCTGGTTCTTCGCCCATACCATTCCCTGGTACACCGTCGATGGCAGGGGCCTTCGCATCGAGCCCTCGGACAATATCGAGATGCTGAAGAAGCTCGCCCGCGATCCCCTGATCATCAAGGAGACGCGGGTCGACGCGGTTTATGGCCTGGTGGGTCTGATGGACCGTGCCTGGGCGGCCGCTCCCGCCATGCCGAGCGATTCCCTGTTTCTCTACGGCGCCAAGGAGCAGGTGATCGACGATCAGGCCGCCGCGGACATGCTGCGCCGCCTGCCGCGGGGCGCGCGGGCCCCGCGCATCGCCCTCTATCCCGACGGCTATCACATGCTGCTGCGCGATCTCCACGCCAGCGTGGTTCGCCGTGACGTGGTGGCCTGGATCTTCGAGCCGGAGATCGCACTGCCCTCCAAGGCGGATCAGCGGGCCGAGCGCCTGCTGCACGGAACCACCGACGGCCTCACCGCCGCGGCCTCACTCCCCACGCCCCTGCCGGCCACCCGGTAGCCGCGCGCGCGCCCGGGCGAAGGCCTCGGGCTTGACCTCCAGCGCCTCGGCCATGCGGAGAACGAGCGCATCGTCATACATCACGAAATCGAGCAGACCGCCGAGCAAGGCGGGATCGGCGGCGCGCGCCTTCAGACTTTCGGCATCCAGACCGCTGAGGGTCAGGAATCGCGGCAGCAGGTCCTCATCCATGGCGATATGGGCGAGGACTCTGAGGGCCAGGGTCTCCGGATCGAAGTCCGGCGGCTTAAAGCGGATGGGCATGGCAGGCCCATGGTAGCGCGCTTCGCACGCCTTGCCGCGCGAATTGACGCGCGGGGGTGAGCGGCGCAAGCTTCGCTCACACCGGGAAAACGGGGAGATGCAAGATGGGGTATCGGCTCGAAGGCGACCTGCTCGAGGTCTGCGACTGCAATATCCTCTGCCCCTGCTGGGTCGGCGAGGATCCGGATAACGGCACCTGCCGCAGCGCGCTCGCCTATCGCATCGAAAAAGGCGAGATCAACGGCCTCGACGTCTCGGGGCTCGTCTTCGGGATCGCCGCCTTCATCCCCGGCAACGTGCTGAAGGGCAATTTCACCGTCCTGCGCTATGTCGATGACCGCGCTACGCCCGCGCAGGAGAAGGCGCTGCTCGACGCCTTCCGCGGCAAGCTCGGCGGCCCGCTGGAGCAGATTGCGAATCTCGTGGGCAAGGAGGTCGGCGTGCGGCGCGCCAAGCTCACCTTCGATGTCACGCATGGCAAGGGCACCCTGGTGATGGGCGAGAACACCTCGGCGGTGATGGAGCCCTATCTCGGCCCCACCGGCCAGCCCACGCGGCTGGTGGAAAGCATCTTCTCGACGATTCCCGGATCCCCGGCCTATGTGGCCAAGGCCTCTCATTTCCGCATGGTGGAGCCGGAGATCGGCGTCGAGCTCGAGATCCAGGGCCAAAACGCCATCCAGGGCCATTTCCTGATGAGCACGTGAGGGGGTGAGGGTGGCTCGCACCGCCTGTCCACAAGGGCTGATTAACAGCGACAGATGATCCGCGCTCCCTCGCTGACACCACACGACCCGGTCTTCCTGCCGCTCTTCGGCGGCATGATCCTGCTGGCCTGGGGGCTACTGGCGGGCTGGGCGCTTTCGCCCTGGGCGGGTTCTCTCGATCACGACTGGACGCGCCTGGCGCTGCTTGCCGAGCTCTGCCGGATGAATCCCGCGGCGGGCGTGCTGCCCGATCTCGCTTTGGGCACCCTCGCCTGGCTCCTGATGAGCACGGCGATGATGCTGCCGACGGCCCTTCCCCTAGTTGCGAGCTTCCGCGGGCTGGCCGCGCGCCAGCCTCATGGCGGCCGGCTTCTGGCCCTGCTGATCGCCGGCTATCTCGCGGTCTGGCTCGCCTTCGGCCTTCTCGTTCACGGCCTCGGCATGATCCTCGCCGGTCTCGCCGTGGATTCCGCCTGGCTCACCTTCAATGGCTGGGCCGTCGCCGCAGCGATCGTGCTGGCGAGCGGGCTCTTCCAGTTCTCCGCCCTCAAGGCCCATTGCCTCCATGCCTGCCATTCGCCGGTGACCTTCATCCTCGAGCGCTGGTCGCCCCGGCAGCCCCAGCGCTCGAGCTTCCGCCTCGGCGTGGCCCACGGGCTCTACTGCCTCGGCTGCTGCTGGGCGCTGATGCTGATCATGTTCGCTGTCGGCACCGCCAATCTCGCCTGGATGCTGCTGCTGGCCGCGGTGATGGCGCTGGAGAAGAACAGCTCCTGGGGCCGGCGCATGAGCCGGCCCTTGGGCGCGCTGCTGATCATCCTTGCCGTCGTGCTGGCGGGCGGGGGGCTGCTCTCGCTCTGAGCGCGGGCTCAGGGAGTCTCGGCAAGGAGGGCGTCGGAGCAGAGATCGTGGATCCGGCGATGGATCCGCTCGAGAACCGGCCAGGGCTGGCCGTCGACATAGAGATGCGGGCGCGGGATCGTCCCGGGGCCGTGCGATGCCACAGCACCGCCATCCCGGACGGCCGCTTCCAGAAGACGGCGGGCGAAATCGGGGCGGATCGCGGCCAGCATCGCTCCCGCCGCTTGCGGCCGGAGCAGAGCGGTCGCGCCCAGGAGTGCCGCCCCCGCCAAATTCGAGACTCCGCCGACGATCGGGTAGTCGCAGGCCACGCGGCACCACAGCGCGTCGCCGCGCGGAACGCTTTCGGCCACCAGCTCATAGGGCAGGCTGCCCATGCCGATCTCATTGCCGAGATCGCCGATGCCGATGGTGGTCCAGAGGCCGGCCTCGAACAGAATTTCGAGCGGTGCGTTGTACGCCGCGATGTCGACACCTCTGGCGTCGCGCGGGCTGCCGTCGCGCGAAGGGCCGCAGCGCTCGATCGCGATGACATGGGTGATGGGCGGCCGCATCTCGCGCCACAGCGCCTCGATCTCGGCCAGCGGCCTCCCCCCATCGCCTTTCGCCTGGCGCATGGCGACGATGTCGAGGGGGATCCTTCTCTCGGGATCGGCGGCCGCAAGCGTCGCCTGCACGACCCGCGCATTGACTTGGTCTGTCGCGATTCGGCTGGGAATGCCGGCCGCAGCGAAGCCCGCCGCCAGCATCGCGGCGCCGGGCGGCCCG
>DATFRE010000150.1:0-3638 GCA_035263545.1 Dongiaceae bacterium | reverse complement strand
CGCGATCCTGGGGCTCGACGCCGCCGGAAAGGTCGAAGCCGTCGGACCCGGTGTCGGCGCTTATCGCCCGGGGGATGAGGTCTACGGCATGATCGGCGGGCATCAGGGCACGCTGGCGGGCTTTGCTGCCGTCGATGCCGATCTCCTAGCGCCGAAGCCCGCCGGTCTCTCCATGCGCGAGGCCGCGGCCTTGCCGCTGGTCGTCATCACCGCCTGGGAGGGCCTGGTCGATCGTGCCGGAGTCCATGCCGGCCAGAAGGTGCTCGTCCATGGCGGCGCCGTGGGCGTCGGCCATGTCGCCATCCAGATCGCCAAGGCCAAGGGTGCCGAGGTCTTTGCCACCGGCTCCGCGCCGAGCAGATCCTATATCGAGGGGATCGGCGCCGGCTTCATCGATTACCAGAACGAGACGGTCGAGGCCTATGTCGCGCGCGCGACGGCGGGCGCGGGGTTCGACCTCGTCTACGATACGGCGGGCGGGGCCACTCTCGATGCTTCCTTCCAGGCCGTCCGCCGCTTCGGTCATGTGGTGAGCTGCCTCGGCTGGGGAACGCATGCGCTGGCGCCCTTGTCCTTCCGCGCGGGAACATATTCCGGAGTCTTCACATTGTTGCCGTTGCTGACCGGCGAGGGCCGCAAGCATCATGGCGCCATTCTCCGCGAGGCCGCGAGGCTGGCGGAGGCCGGCCAGCTGGTGCCGCGCCTCGATCCGCGGCACTTCGCCCTGACGAATGTCGGCGAGGCCTATCGGGCGATCAAGGAGCGCAGCGCGCGGGGCAAGCTGGTGGTCGATGTCCTGTCCGCGGACCGGGGACCCGGGCCTTGATCCTGCGGGTGTCGCGCGAGGAAGCGTCTGCTATAAGGCGTCGCCCCTGCGGACCTGCCCTATGCGGATATCCATGGAGTCTCGAATGACCGACCTCTCCGCCTTTCCCATCACCAGGCGCTGGCCGGCGAAGCATCCCGACCGGCTCCAGCTCTATTCCCTGGCAACGCCCAACGGCGTCAAGGTCTCGATCGCGCTCGAGGAGATCAGCCTGCCCTATGAAGTGCATCTGGTGGACATCCTCAAGAACGAGAACTGGACTCCCGAATTTCTGTCCCTGAACCCGAACGGCAAGATCCCCGCGATCATCGATCCCAACGGGCCGGGTGGCGCGCCGCTCGGTCTCTTCGAATCCGGCGCGATCCTGCTCTATCTCGGGGAGAAGACCGGCAAGCTGCTGCCGGCTGATCCGGCGCGGCGCTACGAGACCATCCAATGGGTCTTCTTCCAGATGGCCTTCATCGGCCCGATGTTCGGCCAGGTCGGATATTTCTACAAATTCGCCGGCCGTGAGATCGAGGACAAGCGCCCGCTCGAACGCTATCGCGACGAATCCAAGCGTCTGCTCGGCGTTCTCGAGGGAAGGCTTGCCGGCCGGCAATGGATCATGGGCGATGAGTACACCATCGCCGACATCTCCATGCTCGGCTGGGTGCGCAATCTGATCGGTTTCTACGGCGCCCGCGAGCTCGTCGATTACGACAGCCTGAAGCTGGTCCCGGCCTGGCTCGAGCGCGCTCTCGCCCGCCCCGCGGTGCAGCGCGGGCTGGAGATACCGAAGCGCTCCTGAACGGGCTCCCGAGGTCGGCTCTCTCTCTCTCTCTCTCTCTCCCGCTTCAAAGCGCTGGAGCCGCTTTTCGATCACTGTTATCAGCACGACCGAAACCGCCACCAGTGGGTGTGCGGATCACGATCGCGTCGCCCGCCTCCAGCTTCGCCTGAAAGCAACCGGGCTGACGCTCCTCGGCGCCGCCACGCCGGCGGATGATGTTCTCCCCGATCTCGCCGGGCGCGCCGCCCTGAAGTCCGAAGGGGCGCACCCGGCGATGGCCGGAGAGGACCGCGCAGTCCATGGGCCTGAGGAAGCGGATCTGGCGATGGGTCCCGTTGCCGGCATGCCAGCGTCCGCGCCCGCCGGAACCCGGGCGGATGTGGAAATCCTCGAGGACCACGGGGTAGCGCAGCTCGAGGATCTCCGGATCGGTCAGCCGTGAATTGGTCATATGGGTATGGACCGCATCGGCGCCGTCGAAACCTGCGCCCGCCGGCGCGCCCGAGCAGATCGTCTCGTAGTACTGATACTCCGCATCGCCGAAGGTGAGGTTGTTCATGGTTCCCTGGGCGGCCGCCATCACGCCCAGCGCCCCGAACAGGCAGTCGGTGATGGTCTGGCTGACCTCGACATTGCCGGCGACCACGGCGGCCGGATAGCGCGGCGAGAGGATGGTGCCCTCGGGGATGACGATCTTTACCGGCTTCAAGCAGCCCGCATTCATCGGGATGGGCTGATTGACCATGACCCGGAAGACATAGAGGACGGCCGCGCGCGCCACCGGGGTGGGAGCGTTGAAATTGTCGTCGCGCTGGGGAGAGGTGCCAGTGAAATCGACGGTTGCCTCGCGCTTGGCGCGATCGACCGAGATGCGGACCTGGACACGACTCCCCTGGTCGAGCTCGCAGGAGAACTCACCCTCGGAGAGCCGGGCGATGACGCGGGCTACGCTCTCGGCCGCGTTGGCCTGGACATGGCCCATATAGGCGCGGACCACATCGAGGCCGAACTGCTCGACCATGCGGCGCAGCTCCGCCACCCCCTTTTCATTGGCGGCGACCTGGGCCTTCAGGTCGTTGACGTTCTGCACGAGGTTCCGCACAGGGTAGGGGCCGCCCGCCAGGAGCTGGATAAGCTCGCGCTCGCGGAAATGGCCACTCTCGACCAGGCGGAAATTATCGATATAGACGCCTTCCTCCTCGATGGTCCGGGCCAGCGGCGACATGGAACCAGGCGCAATGCCGCCGATATCGGCGTGATGGCCGCGCGATGCGGTGAAGAAGAGGAGCGTGCCGTCTTCGGCGAAGACCGGGGTGACCACCGTGATATCGGGGAGGTGGGTTCCGCCGTGATAAGGCGCGTTCAGGACGAAGACATCGCCGGGGCGCATCGCCCCGCCGAAGGCCTCGATGACGCTCTGCACCGACATGTCCATCGAGCCCAGATGCACCGGCATGTGGGGCGCGTTCGCCACCAGCGCCCCATGCTGGTCGAAGACGGCACAGGAGAAGTCGAGCCGCTCCTTGATATTCACCGAATAGGCGGTGTTCTGCAGGGTCAGGCCCATCTGCTCGGCGATGGACATGAAGAGGTTGTTGAACACCTCCAGCAGCACGGGATCGGCGCTGGTTCCGGGCGGGGCCGGGCGCCTGAGGGGCCGGGCACGTTCCAGCATCACATGGTCGCGGGCGGTGAGATGCGCCGCCCAGCCTTCTTCGACCACGATGGTCTGGTGCGGCTCGATCAAGAGGGCGGGTCCGGCGATGCGCATGCCGGGCTTCAGATTTGCTCTGAGATGGATCCCCGCCGGGTGCCAGGCCTCCTGGGAAAAGAAGCGGGTCTTTTCCGCCGACACCGCCGCCTCATCCACCAGGGGCCGCAAGCTTTCCTCGACGCTGCTGCCGCCGCCGATCGCCTCGGCGAAGAGGGCGTCGAAGGCGATCTCCTTGGACTCGTCGATGAAGCCGAACCGCGCGCGATGGGCGGCCTTGAAAGCCGCCTTCATCTCTGAAAGCGAGCCGAAAGCAACGGGCAGCGCTG
>DATFRE010000149.1:0-3136 GCA_035263545.1 Dongiaceae bacterium | reverse complement strand
AGCCCATCCGTCGGCGTGATCAGGCTGGCGTCATTCTGGGGAGGGGCCCGGGCGGCCGCAAGGATTTCCGGGTCGCTTCCCTCCCCGATCGGCGAGGCTACCCGATGGCGGATACCCAAGGCTGCTCAACCATTGCGCGGTTGCTTTTCCTGCCCCTGTGCACCATCTAACATTTCCGTAACCTGTCTCTTAGCCCAAGGAGCTGGCGTGTCGGCGAGGCAGGTACATGCTGGGGTTTCGGGAAGGCGAGGCTTTGCCTGGAGCTTCGGGATTATCTCTTAAAAGTAGAGGGAGACGGGCCGTGAGATATGCCGTTATCGGGCTCCTATGCGCGATCCTGCTCCAGGGCTGCGCCGGTTCTTCAGGTTCGAGCGCACCGGATGCTGCGACCTCCGTCGCCCGTCCGACCGCGGCGGGGATGCAGACGGGCGGATGCGGGGATACCTATGGTCGCGTCTCTGCCTTCCAGTCCTGCCGCGATTCCTAACCCTCGCACCCGCTGAAGCAGGGCTGCCGCGCCCGGCAGCGAGTTGAGCCAGCGGCCCCGGCATGTGCCGAGTTTATTTCGGCAATCACGAATTGTTGATTACGCGGCCGATCCGTTCGGCGGCAAGAGAAACGGGTGAGCCCCTTCTGCAAGCAGCTTCGCGCGCGCGGCCGGCAGCTGGAACTGTCCGATGCTGCGATTGCCAGGCGCCTCGGCATCAGCCAATCCCGCTATACCAACTATGTGAATGGCCACCGCGAGCCCGACTTCGCCATGCTGGCGCGGATCTGCCGCGTGCTCCATACGACTCCCAATGAGCTCCTAGGCTTCCACATCTCGAGCCCCTCACCGCAAGAAAGCACTCGACACCTGCAGCGGATCTCGGCGGCCGCCCAGGCCCTTTCACCGGAGAGCCTCAGGATGGCCGTTGTCGTCATGGACGCGATCGTCACCCACCAGATCCAGTGGACGAAACCGCCGGGAAAGGAGAAATCCCCGTCCGCATAGATCCACCTCGCCTGGCGAAGACGGTGAGGCTTTTCCACAATATGAAGTAACCTGAAACAACGAGCCGTCACACAAGGCGACAGTTTATATGGATGGCCGCGGAGTCGCCGTGAACCGCGCTCATTGGCCCCTTCCGGCCTGACCGGTTGACGGCGAATCCCCCGACGCGGATAAGCAAGACGCCAAGAGACCGGAAGAGTCCCTCATGGAGCAGCCGAGCCCCCTTCCCCGGCAGGGCCTGCGCGTCCTGCTGACGAATGTCTGGATGCGCGGGCGCGGTGGCTCCGAAAGCGTCACCCGCGATCTGGCGAAGGGGCTCATGACGCGCGGGCATTCGCCCATTGTCTATACGCCCCTGATCGGCGAGCCCGGACTCGAGCTGCGGGCCGCGGGCGTGCCGGTCATCGATGACCTGCGGCTTCTGAAGGAGCCGCCCGATGTGATCCACGGCCATCACTCCGTGCCGACGGTCGAGGCGATCGTCAGATTCCCGCGCACGCCCGCGATCAATGTCTGCCATGTCTGGACCCTCGGGATCGAAGCCCCCGTCTCCTTGCCGCAGGTGCGTTTCCATGTCGGAGTCGACGAAGCCTGCATGGAGCGCATCGCCCACGCCCCGGGCATCGACCCTGCGCGCGTTAAGCTCATCCCCAACGGGGTCGAGCTGACGCGCATAGCGCCGCGCTCCAGACCGCTTCCGGAGCAGCCGCAAAAGGCCGCAGTCTTCGGCAAGGCGACGGCGCTCTTTCCCCTGCTCCTCGAGATCTGCATCGACAAGGGCATCGAGCTGCAGGCCATCGGCGCGCCGCTGGGACGGTCCACGGCGGATCCCGAAGCGATCCTGGCGGAGGTCGATCTGGTCTTCGCCAGCGCGCGATCCGCCCTTGAGGCCATCTGCGCCGGCTGTGCCGTCATCGTCTGCGATCAACGCGGAATGGCAGGCTTGGCGAGCAGGGAAAACCATTGCGAACTGCGGAGGAAGAACTACGGCCTGCGCAGCCTCACGCGCGCCGCGACGGCTGCCAATCTGCGCTCGGAGATCGAACGCTACGATGCGGCAGCTTCAGAGGCCCTCTCCGCTCTCGCCCGAGTGGACGCGGATTTTTCCAAGCTGCTCGATCGCTATCTGGAGCTCTACCGGCTCTCGATCGAGGATATGCAGGCAAGGCCGGTGGCCGAGGCGGACTATGTCCTGGCGCTCAGCGGATTCCTGCGCGAAGCGCTGCCGCGCACCGCCCCAAGCCCGACGCTGTCCTGGGACGGACTCGGCCACGATCTGGTCGGCCGGTTGCTACAGCTCGCCGAAGAGAATGCGAGGTTGAAGCGAGCGCTGGAAGCGAAGGCCTGAGTCGCCCGTGGCGGCGGCGGCGCTCAGGGTGGGGGCTCGCCGCTCAGCGCGATCGCCAGCGGACGGACATGGGCGCGATAGGTGATGAGGTCGCGGTAGAGGCCCTCCTCGATCCGCCGCCGGCCGAACCGCTTGTAGAAGGGCTCATCCGCCGGCTCGGCCGGCCATCCGCAATCCGCGTCGCGGGCATAGAGCCTTTCCCAACCATAGGCGGAGGTTGGCCAGTTGCGCCGCTCGACCTCGGCAACGAGTTGCAGATAGGCGCCGACCGCCGCCAGCTTGCGCTCCAGAGCGTCGGGCGGGAGAGAGAGCTCAAATCTCGCCGGGCCGGTCTTCAGCTCGGGATGTTCGAGCGCATAGTCGAGGAGCTCGATCTCGCCGCCGGCATGCCGGATGTCCCGCACCGCGCCGACCGCGAGCGCGTTGCAAAGGTCATGCATCGGATTATAGAGCTCGACCGAGTCGGTAACGAGGCGCCGGACTTGGGCATCGCGGCAAGCCGCAGTGATGAGCCGGCGCGCCCCGTCGAAGAGGCCGCGCTCGCCGGCCAGGATCCCAGCGTACCAACGTTTGTCGGAGGCGAAACCGAAGGCCGGGCCGATGCTGGCGCCGGCCTCACGGATGACACGCGCCGATGCGGCACAGCGGTCCTGTCCATGGCCTCCGGAGCCGTCAGCCAGCACGA
This sequence comes from Dongiaceae bacterium, assembly GCA_035263545.1. Classification (GTDB taxonomy): domain Bacteria; phylum Pseudomonadota; class Alphaproteobacteria; order Dongiales; family Dongiaceae; genus DASXQK01. The sequence goes on along the minus strand of DATFRE010000149.1, from coordinate 109 downwards.
AGACCATGGGGTGCTCCCTCTCCAGCCGATGATGGAGAAGGAGCTCATGGCCCGGATGCGCGACCAGCAGCGCAGAACGCGTGCCCTGATTCGATGGTTCCCCCATGGG
>DATFRE010000148.1:0-8208 GCA_035263545.1 Dongiaceae bacterium | reverse complement strand
ATCGAGGAGATCGGCCTCCTCATGGGCGGCAGTGCGGCAGCGCCGGGTGGAGGGGCTCATGCTGCTACGGCTTGAGCCGCGTGGCCATCACTCCATCTTCTGGACCTATGCCTCACCCCTGGTCGCGCTTGCCCTCACCTTGCTCGCCAGCGCCTTGGTCTTCGAGATTCTCGGCCGCGACCCCGGGCTTGCGCTCTATACCTTCTTCATCAAGCCGCTGGTCTCGCCGGGCAGCCTGCCCGAGCTCCTGGTCAAGGCTTCGCCCCTGATCCTGATCGGCACGGGCCTCTCGCTCGGTTTCCGCGCCAATGTCTGGAACATCGGCGCCGAGGGACAATATACCCTGGGCGCGCTCGCCGGCGGCGGACTCGCTCTCTTGTTCTATGACAGCACGAGCCCGCTGCTGCTGCCCGCCATGATCGTCGCCGGCGCGCTCGGCGGCATGGCCTGGGCCGCCATCCCCGCCTTCCTGCGCACCCATTTCAACGCCAGCGAGATCCTGACGAGCCTGATGCTGACCTATGTCGCCCAGCTCATCCTGATCTATCTCGTGACCGGTCCCTGGCGCGATCCCGAAGGCTACGGCTTCCCCCAATCGCGCATGTTTTCCGATACCGCGACCATGCCGATCCTCGTGAGCGGCACACGCCTGCATCTCGGCGTGCTCATCGCCTTCATCGTTGTCCTTCTCGGCTGGGGGCTGCTCGGCAAATCCCTGGTGGGATTCCAGCTCAAGGTCGTGGGCCAGGCGCCGCGTGCCGCGCGCTATGCCGGTTTCAGCGACAAGGGGCTGGTCTGGCTCGCCATGATGCTGGGCGGCGGGCTCGCCGGCGCCGCCGGCCTGTTCGAGGTCGCCGGGCCCGTCGGCCAGCTCACACCCCAGATCTCGCCGGGCTATGGCTTCACGGCCATCATCGTCGCCTTTCTCGGCCGGCTGCACCCGGTCGGCGTGCTCTTCGCCGGGCTGCTGCTGGCGCTCTCCTATCTCGGCGGCGATGCGGCCCAGATCGATCTCGGCCTGCCCAGCGCCGTCACCAACATCTTCCAGGGCATCCTGCTCTTCTTCCTCCTGGGCTCGGACATCCTGATCCTCTACCGCCTGCGCCTCGGCCGGCGCCGGGAGCAGGCCGCCTCATGACCGCGCAATCGCACACACGCAACCCGTATGGGCGAACGCAGGTTATTTCCCCCTCCCCCCTTATGGGGGCGGGAGAAGAGAGGGCCCCATGAGCGGCGTCTCCTGGCTGGTGCCGGTCATCCTTTCGGTGATCAGTGCCTCGACCCCGCTGCTGCTGGCGGCCACAGGGGAGCTGGTGACGGAGAAATCCGGCGTCCTCAATCTCGGCATCGAGGGCATGATGCTGCTGGGCGCCATCATCGGCTTCGCCGTCACGCTCACGACCGGCAGCGCCATTCTCGGCATCATCGCCGCGGCCGGGGCGGGGATCGCCATGGCCTTCGTGTTCGGAGTCCTGACCCTGCTGCTTCTGGCGAATCAGGTGGCTGCGGGCCTGGCGCTCACCATCTTCGGCACCGGCCTCAGCGCCCTCATCGGCAAGAGCTTCGTCGGCAATGCCGTGCCGGTGCTGCCGAAGCTGAACCTTCCCATCCTCTCCAGCCTGCCCTTCATCGGCCCGATCCTGTTCCAGCAGGACGCCCTCGTCTATGCCTCCTTCCTGCTGCTGGTGCTGGTGGGCTGGTTCCTCTATCGCACCCATGCCGGGCTGGTCCTGCGCGCGGTGGGCGATTCCCATGAGGCGGCGCATGCCATCGGCTATCCGGTGATCGCCATCCGCTTCGGTGCCGTGCTTTTCGGCGGCATGACCAGCGGCCTGGCGGGGGCCTATATGTCGCTGGTCTATACGCCCATGTGGGCCGAGAACATGACCGCCGGGCGCGGCTGGATCGCCTTGGCGCTGGTGGTCTTCTCCACCTGGCGCCCCGCCCGCCTGCTGCTCGGCGCCTATCTCTTCGGCGGGATCAGCATCCTGCAGATCTATGTCCAGAGCATGGGACTGCCGATCCCCTCGCAATTCCTCTCCATGCTGCCCTATCTGGCGACCGTCCTGGTGCTGGTCCTGATCTCGCGGGACCGCTCCCGGATCCGCCTCAACGCGCCGGCCTGTCTGGGCCGGCCCTTCCACGCCACCGGGTGAGGCGAATCAAGGGGAGGCCTGCAAAGTAATCTTTGATCGGCTAGACTGCGCCCAAACCGGAAACCGGTTTCAATTCTTGGACAGGGAGACTTGCACGATGCGTAGAAGGACTTTCACCAAGCTACTCGGCGCCACCGCGGCGACCGCGGCCCTCGGCCGCTTCGGCCTTGCTCGGGCGGACGAGCCCTTCAAGGCGGGCTTCGTCTATGTCGGCCCCGTCGCCGATTTCGGCTGGAGCCATCAGCACGACCTCGGCCGCCAGGCCGCCGTGAAGGCGCTGGGAGACAAGCTGAAGACCACCTATGTGGAAAGCGTGAAGGAGGGGCCGGATTCCGAGCGCGTGATCCGCGAGCTCGCGACCGCGGGCAACGGCATCATCTTCACCACCTCCTTCGGATTCATGAATCCGACCATCAAGGTGGCGAAGCAATTCCCGAAGGTGAAGTTCGAGCATGCCACCGGCTACAAGCGGGCGGACAACGTGGCGACCTACAACATCCGCTTCTACGAGGGCCGCTATGTCCAGGGCGTGATCGCCGGCAAGATGTCGAAGTCCGGCGTCGTCGGCTATATCGGCTCGGTGCCGATCCCGGAGGTGGTCATGGGCATGAATGCCTTCATCCGCGGCATGCACACGGTCAACCCCCAGGGGAAGATCAAGCTCGTCTGGATCAACGGCTGGTATGACCCGGGCAAGGAAAGCGACGCCGCCAAGGCGCTCATCGACCAGGGCGCCGACATCATCGCCCAGCACACCGATTCCGCAGCCCCCCTCCAGGTCGCCGAGCAGCGCGGGGTCAAGGGTTTCGGCCAGGCCTCGGACATGATCAAGTTCGCGCCCAAGGCCCAGCTCACCTCCTCGGTCGACCATTGGGACGAGTACTATACCCAGCGGATTCAGGCGGCCATGGACGGCAGCTGGAAGACCCAGGACATCTGGGGCGGGCTCAAGATCGGCATGCTGCATATGGCGCCCTGGACCAACATGCCCGACGACGTGGCCCAGGCGGCGCAAGCGGCCCAGAACGGCATCGAGGACGGCAGCATCGTGATCTTCAAGGGCCCCATCAACGACCAGAGCGGCAAGGTCAAGGTCGCCGATGGTGCCCAGCTCAGCGACGACGATATCCTCGGCATGAACTGGCTGGCCGAGGGCATCGAGGGAACGCTGCCGCAGTAGCACGGCGGCCGACAGAGGTGAGGGAACGTCTTAGCGAGGCCCTGTTGTCGTATCCGGCGGCAACAGGGCCTTGCGCATCCATAGGCTTCGATCCAGAGGCTGAGGCATGAGCGATCTGACGGGCTTCATCGAAAGGCTGCCCAAATGCGAGCTGCACATGCATGTCGAGGGCAGCCTCGAGCCCGAGCTCATGTTTCAGCTCGCCGCCCGCAACGGCGTCACGCTTCCCTACCCCTCCGTCGAGGCGCTGCGCCAAGCTTACAGCTTCACCAAGCTCCAGGATTTTCTCGACCTCTACTACCAGGGCATGTCGGTGCTCAGGACCGAGGAGGATTTCCACGACCTCGCCGCGGCCTATCTCGCCAGGGTCCACGCGCAGGGCCTGAGGCATCTGGAGATGTTCTTCGATCCCCAGGTTCATATCGCCCGCGGCATCGCAATCGAGACCGTGATCGGGGGCCTGCAGCGTGCCCTCGACGAGGCGCGGGAGACGAACGGCATCACGAGCCATCTGATCATGTGCTTCCTTCGCCATCTCGACGAGGCCGAGGCGGAAAAGACCCTCGATCTGGCGCTGCCGCACAAGGCGCGGATCATCGGTGTCGGCCTCGATTCCACCGAGCTGGGCCATCCGCCCAGCAAGTTCGCCCGGGTCTTCAAGCGCGCGCGGGAGGCAGGCTTCCGCCTCGTGGCCCATGCCGGCGAGGAAGGGCCGCCGGACTATGTCTGGGAGGCGATCGATTTGCTCGGGGTCGATCGCGTCGATCACGGCAACCGCGCGCTGGAGGACAAGGCGCTGACCGCCCGCCTGGCCCGCGACCGGATTCCGCTGACGGTGTGCCCGCTCTCCAATCTCCGGCTTCGCGTCGTCAAGGACATGGCGGATCACCCCCTGAAGCGCATGCTGGACCAGGGCCTCTTCATCACCCTCAACTCCGATGATCCGGCCTATTTCGGCGGCTATCTCAACGAGAACTACAAGGCCGTGCAGCAGGCCCTCGGCCTCGGGCGCCATGAGATCACCGAGATCGGCCGCAACGGCTTCGCCGCCTCCTTCATGTCGGCCAGCGACAAGGTGACCGCCCTCGACGTCTTCGAGCGCGCCCTTGCCGGCCCATGAACGAGCCGCAGAATAAGATGTCCAAGCTCTCCGACTTCATAGGAACGATCCCCCAATGGATGAGCGCCGCGGCGGCGCTGGGCATTCTCTATATGACGGTCACCGGCCTGAAGGCCGCCAAGCCGATCCTGGAGAACGCGGCGCTGCGCGAGGAAAACGCGCAGCTGCGGCTCGACACCAGCAAGAACCTCGCTTTGCTGAATCAGACGAAGCAGGCCGTCGCCGCGCAGTCCGTCGACACCTGGCGCTATGTCTGCGAGCACTACACGGCCAAGGCGCGCGCCGCCGCCTCGCCGAACCTGATCCTGAGCAGCCTCCCATCGACGGATATGCAGCGCCTCAAGCAGAGTTATCCGGTTCTCGCCATCGGGACCGGCGCGGAGCTGCTGCGCAGCGCCGACATCCGCGACGACACGGAGATGCTGTCCCCTGCGGAGCAGAAGCGCTTCGCCCAGTTGGTCGATGCCTTCATCACGGAGAGCGGACCCGTGATGACGGCCTCCATCCAGGTCGGCCCGGCAGCCGATGCCCAGGCGGAGGTGACGCGGGCCAAGCAGGCGCGCCAGGCTTTCGATCAGGCGATTCAGAAGTTCCTGGCAGCCTGCAACGCCGCGGCAACCGCGCCTTAGCTTCCTAGTCTGGGACAGCACGGTCGCCCGCGGCTCCGGCAGCTTCACCTTGAGGGCCCGCTCCCAGGGCGGCACCGGCCCGTAGATCTCCGCCAGATAATCGATGAACAGCCGCACGCGGGTGGCGAGGAAGCGGTTCTGGGGATAGAGGGCGTGGATCGCATGGCCGGGCGGCGGATATTCCGGCAGCACGATCTGCAGCCGCCCGGCGTTCAGATCCTCCACGATTTCCCAGAGGGATTTCAGCGCCAGCCCCTGCCCCGCCAGGCACCATTGGCGCAGCACCTCGCCATTGTTGGAATCCATGGTCCCGGCCACCCTGAAGGTCTGGGGTCCTTCCGGGGTCTCGAGGGTCCAGCGGAACTGCTTCGAGCCGGGAAAGCGCAGCAGCAGGCAGTTGTGCTTCAGCAGATCGGCGGGCTGGTAGGGGTGGCCATGGCGCAGGAGATAGCCCGGGGCGGCGACGATGAAGCGCCGGTTGGGCGCGAGCTTGCGGGCGATGGCGTTGGAATCGCCGAGCTCGGCGATGCGGATGGCGAGGTCCATGCGGTCCTGGATCAGGTCCATGAACTGATCCGTCAGATGCAGGCGGATCTGGACGTTCGGATAGCGCTGGACGAAGGCGGGGATATAGGGCGCCACATGCATCCGCCCGAAGGCTGCGGGCATGGTGACGCGAATGGGCCCGCGGGGATCGTCTGTGCGCTCGGAGATGCCGCTCTCGGCCTGCTCCAGCTCGTTCAGGATCGCCACGCTGTGCTCGTAGAACAGGGCACCCTCCTGGGTCGGCTGCACACGCCGGGTGGTGCGGTTCAGCAGGCGCGCGCCCATGCGAGCCTCGAGGCGGGCGATGCGGTTGCTGACCACCGCCACCGACATACGCATGTCGCGCCCGGCGGCGGTCAGGCTTCCGAGCTCCACCACCCGCACGAAGATCGCGATGTCCTCGGTATCCGGCATCCGCGCCCGATTATCTATGAATCATTGAAAATGTATCTATTCATAGCATGAAGAACGATAATCGAAAAAACCTCATGCTGGTGGGATGGGGGCGGTGTTCTGGGATTGGGTGAACCTGTTTCTGCGCTGGAGCCATGTGATGCTCGGCATCGCCTGGATCGGCACCTCCTTCCATTTCATCTGGCTCGACGCCAGCCTGCGCCGCGAAGAGGGCCAGCCCGAGGGGGTGTCCGGCGGCAGCTGGATGGTGCATGGCGGCGGCTTCTACCACGCCCGCAAGTTCCTGGTGGCGCCGGCGGCGCTGCCCAAGGAGCTGCACTGGTTCAAATACGAGGCCTATTTCACCTGGGTCAGCGGCTTCCTGCTGCTGGCGGTCGTCTACTACCTCGGCGCCAACGAGTTCCTGATCGACCCCCCGGTGATGGCGCTCTCCCCCACCGCGGCGATCGCCATCAGCATGGGGAGCCTCATCACCGGCTGGATCTGCTACGACCAGCTCTGCCGCTCGCCCATCGGCCAGCGGACGGGGCCGCTGGCGGTCGGCGTCTTCATCCTCGCCGTGGGCGCGGCCTATGCCTTCTCGCAGGTCTTCAGCGGCCGCGCCGCCTTTCTCCATGTCGGCGCGCTGCTCGGCACCATCATGGTCGCCAATGTCTTCTTCATCATCATCCCCAATCAGAAGAATGTCGTGGCCGACCTGATCGCCGGCCGCGCCCCCGACCCCGCCCTCGGCCAGCAGGCCAAGCAGCGCTCGCTGCACAACAACTATCTGACGCTTCCCGTCGTGCTCATGATGCTGAGCAACCACTACCCCATGCTCTATGCCCGCGACGACAACTGGCTCTATGTGGCGGGAGTGCTTGTGCTGGGCGGTCTGGTGCGCCACTACATCAATTCGAAGGATACCGGCATCACCGGCTGGTGGCTCGACTGGCTGCTGCCCGTAGCGGCGGTGCTGGCGGTGGTGCTCATCGTCAGCACCATGGATTTCGCCAGCCCCGAGCTGCCGGCCAATGCCCCGCCGGTGACGCTGGCTGAGGTCGAGTATATCTTCCAGCAGCGCTGCCAGGCCTGCCATTCGGCCCATCCCACCGATCCCGGCTACAAGGCGCCGCCCAAGGGCATCGCCTTCGACACCCCCGACGAGATCCGCCGCTATGCCCCGGTCATCGAACGCATGGCGGTTTTGACACGCGCCATGCCGCTCGGCAACAAGACCGGCATGACCGAGCAGGAGCGCGCCATCCTCGGCCGCTGGCTCGAGGAGCAGACGAAGGAGTAGTGCCTGACCGGCGAGCCGGTCTTCAACTGTCCGAGGCTCGATGCTATCGTTAAGCTCTTTAGGGGGTAATCGAGCGATATCGGCAAGGGATGTCTCAGTCAGGCACATTGCCTCTTCCGCCGCTCGGATTGTCGCCCGAGGAGGCGGCAAACCGATTTGATCTCCTGCAGCAGAAGCTCGTTCCGCAGATCCACCGATGATTCCCACGCCAGCCCAACCACATAGCGCCCAACCCCAACCCCGCTCCCACATTCCCTCCCACGCCATCCGCCGCGCTAAGGGCACGACCCCACCCCCGCGTTCCCAACCCGTTCCTGCGGCTGTCAAACATTCGCCCCAGCAACTTCGCCCGCGTTCCATGATCGGCTCGACAGCATCGAACGCCGCGTGGACGACCTCGTCCAGCGCATCGGCAGGCTCGAGCAGCGGATCGCAGGCCTGCATGTCGACTTCGCCCAGCTCTCGGTGCGACCCGATCGGCATGACATGCGGCTAGAGCGGATCTAGCGCGGGCTGAATCTGAGCGAGGCCAATCTGGAATCCCCTCCCCTCGCCAGGTTGGATAACGTCCTTTTTTACGTCTTTCGGCTCCTTTCGAGCTGCGGGTACGCAGCCCCATGATGTTGGCCTCGAATTGGGTTGGGTGGGAAAATGGCCGAGAATCGGGACGATGACCTCGACGCCGAGGCAGAGAGGCACGAGCGCCGCGAGTTCCTTAAACGGTGCGGAAGATTCGCCGCGGTGACACCGCCCGCGATGGCGACCCTACTGGTCGTCTCCAGCGTTCCCAAGGAGGCTCACGCCTCGACGATCGGGCGGCCTGGTGGGTCATGGGGTGGGTGGCCGAAGTGGGGCGAGCGGCAAGAGCGGGGCGGCGACGA
>DATFRE010000147.1:0-3144 GCA_035263545.1 Dongiaceae bacterium | reverse complement strand
ATCCAGTCCAACGTACGTGATAGAGTTCATCCGGCCCGTCTCCCATGCATGAGGCTCTGTGCCGGCCAACCGACACAACCCTCGACGTCTTGCACGTCGAGAGGCGGGCCGCCGATCACTCAGCGAACATGGGGTCTAGAGCGTCGTGATGGTCAGCCCTATCGTGCCCTTGCCAATCTGGCGCAATACCTCCCTGCCCTCGCACACCGCATCGGGCTTCCGGCCGAGACGGTAGACAAGCTCAAGCAATATAAGCAGCGGCTGAAGATCGAGCATCATGGGATGGCCGAACGCCACCTGGCGACGCTGCGGCGCTTCGATGACCCGGCGGTGGTCGACGCGCTTTTGGCGCTGCCCCAGAGGCTCCGCAGGGAAGCCGAGGGAGTACGGCCCAAGGGCGCGCGCTCTGCCAAGCTCTTGCAGACGGCGGTGGCGATCGAGCTGTTGCTGATGGCTCCCGTCAGGATCTCCAATCTGGCTTCGATCGAGGAGAGCCGGCATTTCGTGGAGGTGCGGGCGAAGCCCCGGCAGATTCACCTGCAGTTCCCGGCCGAGGAGGTGAAGAACTACCAGACGCTCGAGTTCCCGCTGCCGGCCGACACCATGGAGCTCGTCGATCTCTATCTCCGCGACTATCGCCACCTGCTTGCCGCCGATTCGGGTGACTTCCTCTTTCCCGGCAAGCGGGCGGGCCATTCCAAAGGCGGCAAGTCCCTGAGCCAACAGATCAACCGTACGGTCTACAAATACACCGGCCTGGAGATGCCGGCGCACCGCTTTCGCCACGCCGTCGGCAAGATCTTCCTGGACCGCAATCCCGGCCAATACGAGGTCGTGCGCCAGCTGCTTGGCCATAAGAACATCAAGACGACGATCGAGTTCTATGCCGGCGCCGAGGGGGCAGCTGCGGCGCGGCACTACTCGGCCACCATCCTGAAGCTGCGCGATCGCAAAACGGGGGGCGGGGATGGCGCCTGAGACCCGACGAGAGATCCCGATACAGGGATTCCCCTGTCTGGCCGAAGCCCACTGGCCCGACGCCGATCGCGCTTCCTGGGATAACGCCCGCCGGCGCGTCGGCCTGCTCGACGATGGGAGCGACCAAGCCTTGAAGTGGTCGCCCAGCACCCGGTCCTCGATGGCCAGGGGCTACGGCGCATGGCTGGGCTTCCTCCTCTCCCGGAACCTGCTCGATGTCGGTCAGGGTGTTGCCGATCGAATCACCCGCGAGCAGGTCGAGGCTTATGTTTCGGCTCTGCGCGCGAAGGGCTATGCCTCCGGCACGATCCATCTGCGCCTGGTGCAGCTATGCGGCATGCAGGATGTGCTCGCCCCCGGGACCCGGCAGGAATGGCTCGGGCGCCTGCGGGCCAAGGCGCGTGCCGCCGTTCGGCCGACCCGTGATGACCGGGCTCGGCTACCTCCAGTCGACAGGCTGGTCGATCTGGCACTGTCGCTAATCGACCAGGCCGAGCATTCGGACAAGCGTTCGCTTCGACTTCGAGCCGTAGCCTATCGGGATGGACTCATGCTCATGATCCTGCTGGCGACGGGCCTCAGGTTGGGCAATTTCGCGAGCCTGCGAGTCGGCCATAGCCTTGTCGAGCGCAGCGACGGCTGGTGGGTCGTGTTCAACGCCCGCGAGACCAAGCACCGGCGGCCAATTGATCTACCGCTGCCGACGGAGCTCACCCCGATGATCGCCGGGTATCTTGGGGTTTGGCGGCCTGTCCTTTTGCAGCGGCCTGGCAAACCAAAGAGCGGAGGGAGTGCCGATACCGGCCTGCTGTGGCTTGGCCGCTACGGCGGCGCCTTCGGCCGCAAGAAGGTCGCCAAGCGCATCGGCGAGGTAACGCGGCGTGGACTCGGCTGCGCCATCAATCCCCATCTGTTTCGCAAGCTGATCCCGACCGAGCTCTCGATCCATGACGCGGCTCACGTGGGGATTGCACAGCCGCTGCTCGGACATGCCAGCTACGACACCACCGAGCAATATTACAATCTCGGCCGGTCGATCGATGCAGCGCGCCGCGTCCAGGCCGCCATAGCGTCGTTGCGCCAGCCGAAGGACGATCGATGACATCAATTTGTCTGGGAGCTAATGCCATGCGCGCCGCAGTCTACGCTCGCTACTCCACCGATTTCCAGCGCGACACCTCGATCGAGGATCAGGTCCGGGTTTGCCGGCAGCGCGTCGAGCAGGCGGGATGGGAGTTGGTGGCCACTTACACCGATGCCGCGACCAGCGGGGCCAGCCGGCTGCGGCCGGGCTATCAGAAGCTGCTGGAGGACGCACGCGCCAGCCTCTACGACGTCGTGGTCGCCGAGGCGCTGGATCGCCTGTCCCGCGACCAGGAGGATGTGGCAGCGCTCTATAAGCAGCTCACCTTCGCCGGCATCCGGCTCCTGACCCTGGCCGAGGGTGAGATCTCCGAGCTGCATGTGGGGCTGAAGGGGACCATGAACGCCCTGTTCCTCAAGGATCTGGCGGCGAAGACCCGGCGTGGTCTGGAAGGCCGGGTGCGCGAGGGTCGCTCCGGCGGAGGACTGTGCTATGGCTATCGGGTCGTCGAGGAGAAGGACGCCGCGGGTGCAGCAATTGCAGGCGCCCGACGGATTGACGACGCGGAGGCCGAGGCCGTGCGGCGGATCTTCCGGGAGTTCACCACCGGCAAGTCGCCCCGGGCGATCGCCCGGGACCTGAATGCCGACCGGATCGCCGGCCCGCGCGGCCGGCGCTGGAGCGACACCACCATCCGGGGTCATACCCTCCGCGGCACCGGCATCCTGCACAACGAGCTCTATGTCGGCCGGCTGATCTGGAACCGGCAGCGTTATGTGAAGGATCCACAGACCGGCAAGCGCCTCGCCCGGCTCAACCCGCCCTCCGCCTGGCTCGTGACCGAGGTTCCCGAACTGCGCATCGTCGACGACGCGCTCTGGCAGGCGGCGCAGGTCCGGCTGGGGGAGATCCGGGAATCGGCCCGGGTGGTCAAGGCGCGGGCGGCCGAGTTCTGGCTTCACCGGCGTGCCCGGCACCTGCTGACCGGGCTGGCCTATTGCGGCGTCTGTGGCTCCCCTCTGGCCGCCACCGGCAAGGATTACCTGACCTGTGCGGCGGCCCACCGGCAGGGCACCTGCAGC
>DATFRE010000146.1:0-4921 GCA_035263545.1 Dongiaceae bacterium | reverse complement strand
GCCGGCGGACGAGGCTCGCATGCTGCGAGATCATCGCCAGCGCCATTCGCGCCCGGCGCAGCTTTTCGCCGGCAAGCCGGGTCAGCTCCGTGCCATCGACCCAGACCTGGCCCGCTGAGGGGGCGAGGGTGCGAGCGATGCAGCGCAGGAGGGTCGTCTTCCCGCTTCCGTTGCCGCCCAGCACGATGACGAGCTCGCCGGGCTTCACGTCGAGGTCGACTTCGCTCAGCGCCTGCTTGCCGTTCGGATAGCAGAGACTGAGCCGGGTGACCTTCAGCAAGATTTCGACCCTCCTATGCCGGTTCTCCTCAATCGAGCTTGTTGAGGTCGATGTTCAGCGTCGACACCAGGTCGCGGATGTTGTCGTAGGCGCTGTCGGTCTGCGGCACCAGCTTGGCACCCTGGGCACCGATGAGCTTCAGCTGGTCCTTGGAGAGGCTCGAAAGATCGAGGCTCTGGAGGGCCGCGGCCGCCTTCTTCTTCCAGTCCTCGGGCAGGTCGCCGCGGATGGCGATCGGGTCGACCGGGATGGGCTCCGACTTCCACAGGAAGACGACATCGCCTTCCTTATAGACGCCCCGCAGGGTCGCGGAATCGATCTGCTGGCTGTTCAGCTCGCCGGCATCGACCTTGTGGTTGCGCAGCGCCTCGAAGGAGGCGGTGTGGCTGCCGGCATAGATGCCCTTTACATCCGTATTGGGATCGAGGCCGGCCTTGCGCAGCGCATAGGCCGGGAACAGATGGCCCGAGGTCGAGGCCGGATCGGAATAGGCGAAGGAATGGCCCTTCAGGTCCTGCAGGGTCTTCAGCCCGGTCCCCGGATAGGTGACGATGCTCGCCCAATAGGTGGAGGGGTGGCCGTCCTTGTCCGCCAAAGTGGCGACCGCCTCGGCCTTGGCGACCTCATGGGCCAGCACATAGCCAAGCGGGCCGAACTCGCCGAGTTCGAGCTTGCCGTTGCGCATCGCCTCGATCTCGGCATTGTAGTTTGTCGTGACGAAGACCTCGACATCGCAGCCGAGCTTGTCGGCGAGCAGCTTGCCGATCGCCTGGTAGATCGGAGTCAGGGTCGGGGCCGTATCATAGGGCTCGACGCCGAAGCGGATCGTTCCTCCGTTCGGGCAATCCGGTGAGGCGGCCTGAGATGCCGCCGGCGCCGCTGCTGCGGCCAGACCCAAGACAACTGCGATCGCATTGGCTCGAATGCTCATTCCACCCTCCGGTTGATTGACGGCCTCGCCTGTTTCGACTCGCCCCAGCGCGCCCAGGGCCGCCAAGGGCAAGCTAGGCGCGCCGGATGACGCTTTGATGAAGCAATGGTGTCGGGTGGAGGACGGGCGACCCCGGTCTGTGGATATCACCCGGGCCTCCTGGTTCTTGACGGAGAAGGGAGCGCCACGGCACAAGCGCTGTGGTCATTTCAGCGGAACTTCTCCCATGTCCGATGATTTCCCCGGCCGCTATGCCCTTTATTGGGCGCCGCAGGAGGGTTCGGATCTCGCCCGGCTCGGCGGCGCCTGGCTCGGCTTGGGCGAAGGATCAAATGACCCGGGTCCGCCTCCGGCGATCCCCGGATTCGATGCCTCGCGGATACATCTGCTGACCGCCGAGCCGCGCCGCTACGGCCTGCATGCGACGCTGAAGCCCCCCTTCGCCCTGGCGGACGGAACCGATCTTGCTGCGCTGCGCCAAGCCTTGGCGGCGTTCGCCGCAGCGCGGGCCTGCATGACGCTACCAGCGCTCGAGGTCACTTTACTGGACCGGTTCATCGCGCTGACGCCGTCGGCACCCGCGCCGGCGCTCGACACGCTGGCGGCGGATTGCGTCACCCGTTTCGACCGCTTCCGCGCCGCGCCAAGACCGGCCGAGCTAACTCGGCGTCGCTCCGCCGGGCTCAGCCCCACCGAGGAAGCGCACCTGCTGCGTTGGGGCTATCCCTATGTTCTCGACCGGTTCCGCTTTCACGTGACCCTGACGGGCCCGCTCGACCCGGCCGAGGCCCAGCGCCTGATGCCGCCGCTGATCCGGCTCTTCGAGCCCGTCACCCGCGCGCCGTTCGCCCTGGCCGATATCGCCTTGTTCCACGAGCCGGCTCCAGGCGCGGCGTTCCGGTTGGTGGAGCGCTTTGCGCTGCAACCACCATCCTTGCCTTGAACGCCGCGGCTATTGGGCGGCTTTAGCCGGGGTCTCCAGCCGTCGGAGCAGTTCGTGGAACCAGGCGATGCGCTCGCCGACCTGCTGGATGTCGTGGTCGAGCCAGTCCAGCAGCAGGCCAGGGCGGTCCGCCAGATGGGACCGCAGGTCGCTCAGCCGGGCGAGCTCCTGCTCGAAGGTTTCGGCCAGCATCTCGACCTGGAGCAGACGGTCATCGGGATCGAGGACGCCAAGGAAGCGCAGCTTGAGGGCGATGATGAGCTTGTTCACCTCGCCGATCGGCCCGCGGAGCGAGGCCTTCAGCAGGCGCTTCAGCTCGGCCCGGCCCTTCTCGGTGATGGCCAGGAGGTCGCCCGCGCCGGATGCTGCGAGCTCCTCGACCTTCAACAGCTCGATGGAAGGGCCTAACAGGTCGAGGGAGGGGCCGACCAGCCGGGCGCTCAGATGGCGCACCTCGCTGGCGAGATCGGCATAGCTCCTGGCCCTCTCGGTCAGGAGTCCGAGAGCGGCAAGACGCACCGTCTCACTGGGGATCAGGCTGTTGTCCCGATACATGGGCGGAGTCTATCGCACTTCGCCGCCCGGCGTCATCGCCGTGAGGCCGGTGCCAGCTGGGTCAGGCCGCGGCTTTGAGGCCCAGGCGCTTCCAAACCTCGCTCATGGCCGCGACCAGAGCGAGAGCCATGGGCTCATCATGGAGCGGGGAGGGGGTGAGGCGCAGGCGCTCGGTGCCGCGCGGAACCGTCGGGTAGTTGATCGGCTGGACGTAGATGCCGTGGCGGGCGAGGAGCTCGTCGCTGGCGGATTTGCAGAGGACGGGATCGCCCACCAGCACCGGCACGACATGGCTTTCGCTGGGCATGAGGGGCAGGCCAGCCTGGGCCAGAAGCCGCTTCAGCCGGGCCACGGATGCCTGATGCCGCTCGCGCAGCTCCGGCGTGCGGCGGAGATGGCGGAGGCTTGCCAGCGCGCCAGCGGCGATCACCGGCGGGAGCGCCGTGGTGAAGATGAAGCCCGGGGCGGCGCTGCGCACCGCATCGACGAGCGCGGCAGAGCCGGCGATATAGCCGCCCATGGTGCCGATGGCCTTGCCGAGAGTTGCCTGCATGACCGTGAGGCGCGACATGACGCCTTCGCACTCGGCCACGCCGCCGCCCTGGGGCCCGTACATGCCCACCGCATGCACCTCGTCCAAATAGGTCATGGCGCCGTACCGGTCGGCGAGATCGCAGATGGCGGCGATCGGCCCGATATCGCCATCCATCGAATAGACGGATTCGAAGGCGATCAGCTTGGGCCGGTCCACCGGTGCCGCTGCCAGCAGCTCCGCCAGATGGCCCAGGTCATTGTGGCGGAAGATTTGCTTCTCCGCGCCGCTCGCGCGGATGCCGTTGATCATCGAAGCGTGGTTCAAGGCATCGGAGAAGATGATGCAACCCGGCAGCAGTCGGGCCAGCGTGCTGAGGGTCGTCTCATTGGCGACATAGCCGGAGGTGAAGAGCAGCGCCGCCTGCTTGCCATGGAGATCGGCCAGCTCGCGCTCCAGCAGGACGTGATAGTGGTTGGTGCCCGAGATGTTGCGGGTGCCGCCGGCGCCGGCGCCGCAGCGCTCCAGCGCCTCATGCATCGCCGCCAGCACCACCGGATGCTGGCCCATGCCCAGATAGTCGTTGGAGCACCAGACGGTGACCTCCTGGGTCCCGCCGCCCTCGGCCGGCAAGCGGTGGCGCAGCGCTTCGGGGAAGCGCCCGGCCTTGCGCTCGAGATCGGCGAAGACGCGATACCGCCCCTCGGCCTTGAGGCCGGCGATCACCTCGCGGAACCGCTGCTCGTAATCCATCACCAGATACCTTGGGTCCCCGGCGGGCGCCTTTCAACGGGACAGTCCATTCAGTCAACAGCCTCGTCCCCGCCGGGCAAATGCGTCATCCAGTCGCGGCGCAGAGATGAACGACACTGCGTGCCGCTGGCTCACCACCCAGCCCGCCCCCGTCAAGGGGGCGGGGGAAGAAAGGTGCCGCGTCTCAGCCGAACTATGCCGCGCTGGCGAGGCCCTCCGCCTTGACCCAGGTCAAGGTCTCGTCCAGCGCCAGGGCGAAGCGCCGGTACATCTCCTGGATCTCCTCGCCGGTCGAGACGAGCGGCGGGCAGAAGGCGATGGAGTTGCCGATCGCGCGGATGATGAGGCCGTGCTCCTGGGCGCGCCGCACCAGATAGGCGGGCACCCCCAGCTTGGGATCGAAGATCTCCTTCGTCTTCGGATCGCGCACCAGCTCGGCGGCGCCCACCAGCCCGACGCTGCGCGTCTCGCCTACCAGGGGGTGGCTGTTGAACTTCCGGATCTCCTTGGCGAAGCCCGGCGCCTCGGCGCGGACATGGGAGAGGATGTCGCGCTCCTCGTAGATCTTCAGCGTCTCCAGCGCCACGGCGGCCGAGACCGGATGGCCGGCATAGGTGAAGCCATGGGCGAAGCTGCCGAGCCGGGCCGTATGCTCGCTGATCCCGTCATAGACGCGCTTGTTGATCATCACGGCGGCGATGGGGAGATAGGCCGAGGACAGCGCCTTGGCCATGGTCATGATGTCCGGCTGCAGCTTGTAGGTCTGGCTTCCGAACATGTTGCCGGTGCGCCCGAAGCCGCAGATCACCTCATCGGCGATGAAGAGGACGTCGTGCTTCTTCAGCACCGCCTGGATCTTCTCGAAATATGTCGCCGGCGGGGTGATGACGCCGCCGGCACCCATGACCGGCTCGGCGATGAAGGCGG
>DATFRE010000145.1:0-2017 GCA_035263545.1 Dongiaceae bacterium | reverse complement strand
AGCCGGCCGGGCTGCAGGTCGACTGCAGCATCGGGGCGGATCAGGCGGCGGCGTTCCGCGGTGTAGTCCTCGGCGAGCAGGCGATCGATCGGAACCTCGCTGAAGTTCGGGTCGCCGTAATAGATCTCGCGATCCGCGAAGGCGAGCTTCATCGCCTCGGTCACCACGTGCACGAATTCATCGCCGGCAGGATCCATCGCCGCGAGGTCGAAACCCTTGAGCAGCGCCAGCGACTGCAACAGCACCGGCCCTTGCCCCCACGGGCCGGTCTTTGCCACCGTCCAGCCGTGATAATCGTAGGTGAGCGGCGCCTCGACCTGGGCTGAGTATGTTGCGAGATCGGCGGCGCGCAGCACGCCACGGTGGCGCATTCCGCTGGCATCCATGACTTCCGCCTTCGCCAGGTAGTCGTCGATCGCCTCGGCCACGAATCCGCGATAGAAAGCGTCACGCGCCTTTTCGATCTCAGCCTCGCGCGATCCCGCGGTCTCGGCCTCGGCGAGAATGCGGCGCCAGGTCTCGGCGAGAACCGGATTGCGGAGATTGGCGTGCGGTTCGGGCGCGACGCCACCGGGCAGCCAGGTTTCATGGGAGGAGGGCCACTCGTCGCGGAAGAAGTCCGCCATGCCTTTGATGGTGTCGGAGACCCGCGGCAAGGCCGGATGCCCGACATGGCAATAGTGGATCGCCGGCTCGAGCACGTCGCTGAGGCGCATCGTTCCGTAGTCGCGTAGAAGCAGCATCCACCCGTCAAAAGCGCCGGGGATGACGGTCGCGAGCAGGCCGTCGCCGGGAATGAGGGTCAGACCTTCGGAGCGGTAGCGCTCGATGGTCGCCCCGGCGGGCGCCGGGCCTTGGGCGCAAACGACCTCGACCTTTGCCTTGGCCGCCGCATAGACGATCGCCGGCAGGTCGCCGCCCGGCCCGACCAGATGCGGCTCGACCACCTGCAGGACGAAGCCGGCGGCGACAGCGGCGTCGAAGGCGTTGCCGCCGCGTTCGAGGATGCTCATGCCGACGCTGGAGGCGATCCAGTGCGTGGTCGCGACAACGCCGAAGTTTCCCTGAATTTCGGGACGGGTGGTGAAGGGTGTCATGGGAATACCGTTCAGGTCTCGCGGGGATCGAGTGAATCGCGCAGGCCGTCGCCCAGCAGATTGAAGCCCATCACGACCAGGAAGATCGCCGTGCCGGGCCAGATGGCCATCCAGGGCGCCTGGGACAGGAAGTCCTTGGCGACGTTGAGCATCGAGCCCCAGCTCGGCGCCGGCGGCTGCTGGCCGAGGCCGAGGAAGGAGAGGCTCGCCTCGGCGATGATCGCGGCGGCGACGGTCAGGGTCGCCTGGACGAGGATCGGCGAGAAGACATTGGGCAGGATGTAGCGCAGCACGATGCTGGAGTTTCTGAGCCCGATCGAACGAGCGCCTTCGACATAATCTTCCGTCTTGACCGCGAGCGTCTGGCCCCGGGTCAGCCGGATGAAGATAGGCATGGCGGAGATGCCGATCGCGATCATCGCATTGGCGAGACTGGGACCGAGAAACGCGGCCAGTGCGATGGCCGTGATCAGGAAGGGCATGGCCAGGAAGGCCTCGGTTACGCGCGAGATGATCATATCGAGCCACCCGCCGAAATAGCCGGCCAGAATCCCGAGCGGCACGCCGAGACAGACGGCAATGCCGACCGAGAGCACACCGGCCATGAGCGACGCCCGGGCGCCCCAGATCATGCGCGAGAGGATGTCGCGGCCGATCTCGTCGGTGCCGAGCCAATGCGCCGCGGATGGCACCTTGCGGACCGCGCTCCAATCCGTCGCGTTCGGGTCGGCGATGGGAAGGATCGGCGCCAGGATCGCCAGCAGCGCGAAGAAACCGACGAAGCCGAAGCCGACCAGGGCCGCCCGGTTGGATTTGAACTTGCGCCAGGCGCGGCTGCCGGAACGGCGTTCGCCGGCGGACGGAAGGTCAACCTGGTCGGCGGCCGTCACAGCGCTGCCCTCATGCGCGGGTTCAACAGC
>DATFRE010000144.1:0-7654 GCA_035263545.1 Dongiaceae bacterium | reverse complement strand
CTGGTCCAGCACTTCTTCGGGCGCCAGCGCGTGCTGATGAATGCGCCGGGCGGGATCGATCGGGTGCTGGT
Source organism: Dongiaceae bacterium (assembly GCA_035263545.1). GTDB lineage: Bacteria > Pseudomonadota > Alphaproteobacteria > Dongiales > Dongiaceae > DASXQK01. The sequence continues at coordinate 7,583 of DATFRE010000144.1, read as the reverse complement.
GAGCAACGCCGCCAACTACCGCCGCACGCCGGCCACCATCCGCATCCTGCGCCCTCTGGTGGGCCAAGGGCTCTTCCTCAGCGAGGGCGAGGACTGGCGGCTGCAGCGGCGCAGCATCGCCCCGGCGCTGGCGCCGCGCGTGATCCCGATCCTGGCCCGCCATATCGCGACCGTCGGAATCGAGGCGCTCGGCCGGCTCGAGGCCGAAGCCGACCGTCCCGTCGATCTCCTCGCCGCCATGCAGTTCCTCGCGCTCGAGATCGCGGGCCGCTCCATGTTCTCCCTCGAGATGGGCCGCTACGGCGCGCCGATGCGGCGGATGATCAACGGCTTCGGCGCGACCCTCGGCCGGCCCTATCTCTTCGACATGCTCTTGCCGGCCTGGATCCCGACCTTGCGCGATCTGAGGCGGCGGCGCTTCCGCGCCCGCTGGATCCTGCTGATGGACTCCATCATGGCCGATCGCCTGGTCCAGCCCGCAAGCGAGGCGCCGCAGGATCTCTTCGACCTGCTGCGCGCGGCCCGCGACCCGGAGACCGGCCGGGGCTTCTCCCCTGCGGAGCTGCGGGACCAGATCTCGACCATGATCGTCGCCGGCCATGAGACCACGGCGCTCGCCCTCTTCTGGTCGCTCTATCTGCTGGCCTCGTCCCCCGCGGCGCAGCAGCGCCTGGCCGACGAGGTCCGCGACATCGCGATCACGCCGGAAACCGCGGGCCAGGTCCTGGGGAAGCTCACCTATGCCCGCGCCGTGGTCAGCGAGGCCCTGCGCCTCTACCCGCCGGCCTTCGTCATCGTGCGCGAGGCGATCGCGGCCGACAGCTATGCTGGCGCCCAGATCCCGGCGGGCTCCCAGGTGCTGATCGCGCCCTGGGTGCTGCATCGCCATCGCAAGCTCTGGGCCAATCCCGACGCCTTCGATCCCGGGCGCTTCCTCGAGGGCGCCCCGCCACAGCCCCGTCTCGCCTATCTCCCCTTCGGCGTCGGGCCCCGGGTCTGCATCGGGGCGCAATTCGCCATGGCCGAGGCGGTGCTGATCCTGGCGATGATGGTCCAGCGCTTCCGCATCACCCGCGCCGATTCAGTTCCGGTGCTGCCCATGGCGGTGGTGGCGACCGTGCCGAGCTATGCGACGCCGTTCCGGCTGGAGGCGAGGTAGGCGCCTCTCCTCGTCCCTCCCAGAAACTGTGACTGGCCGGCCACAGCGCCTGTTCTTACAGGGAATCTACAGGCGAGCCGGATTCGGCGCTGTAAACTTATAGGATATACGTAAAACACATAGGCGTCAACATCACAGATATTCCTGCAATGACGCTATAACGTGTCAGTAGCAGCGAGCTGAGATCCCTCTCTTACGCACAAATTTTTTGGCACCGTTCTCGCCAGACCCTCACCCTCGCCGCGGCTTCGCCGCGGGTCCCCTCCCTCTCCCGTTTCAAAGCACGGGAGAGGGCCAGATTGGCTAGTTCGTGATATCGCCGATGTGGATCGGCTTGATCGGCGGGCGGGGGGCCCAGTGGCTGGCTTCGGTCAGGGGCTCGCCGCGGTGCTGGGCAGCAAGCGCGGCGATGATGGGGCCGCAATAGCGGCCCTGGCAGCGGCCCATGCCGCAGCGGGTCTGGCGCTTGACGGCGCCGATGGTCTCGGCGCCCGGCGCCAGGCCGGCCTCGATCTCCGCCCGGCTCAGCTCCTCGCAGCGGCAGATCAGGGTGTCGGGCGCGGCGAGCTCGGACAGCAGGCGCGGGGCACGGAAGAGATCCCAGAGGCCCGCCTGGAAGCGGCGATGGCGGCCAAGCGCGGCCCTCGCTGCCGCCTCGGCCTCCGCCTGCCCTGCGGCGGCCGCGAAGCCGAGGCTCCGGGCTGCGGTAAGGCCGGCGATGATGCCTTCGGCTTCCGCCGCCGGCGCGCCGCCGAGGCCGGCGCAGTCGCCCACGGCATAGATCTCGGGGATGCTCGTCCGTCCCTTGCCATCGCGCTCGGTCACCAGATGGCCGCGCGCCGGATCGAAGCGATGCGCGCAGCCCAGCGCCCGCAGGATCTCGTTGGAAGGGAGAAAACCATAGCCCATGGCGACGGCATCGACCTCGAACCGCTGGACGCCATCGCCAGCCGGCCAGGATTTCACCTCGGCGGTGAGCCCGCCCGCGCCTGGGGCTACGGCGGCCAGCACGCTACCATAGAGAAGGGCGATGCCGCGGCGCTTCATCTCGGCGAGCTGGCGCCAGCCGCGAAGGGCAAGGGCCGGCGTGGCGGTCAGCATCTTTGCCAGGGCTGGCAGTGCCCAGGGGCCGGGGCGCGGCGCCAGCTCGGCCACGGCCAGGACCTCGGCGCCGGCGCGCGCCAGCTCGAGGGCGACCTGGATATTGAGCGGACCATTGCCGGCGAGAAGAACCCGCCGCCCCGCCAGCACGCGATAGCTGCGCAACAGCGTCTGGGCGGCACCGGTGGTCATGACCCCCGGCAGGGTCCAGCCCGGCAGCGGCAGCGCGCGCTCATAGGCGCCGGCGGCGACGATCAGCCGCTTCGGCCGGCAGAGGCGGCTCGCTGCACCGTCGAAGAGCATGAGGTCCAATGGCTCGAAGGCGCCCCAGAGCTGGGCGCCGCGCCGCATCTCGACGCCCGCGGCTTGTGCGGCGGCAATCAGAGCGCGGCCACCGGCGAATTGCGGATCGGAGGCTGCCTCCTCCGCCAGCGCGGGAATAGGCAGCGGCTGCTTATAGAACTGTCCGCCCGGCTCCGGCCGTTCGTCGATCAGCAGCACCTTCGCCCCGGCGCGCGACGCGGCCGTCGCCGCATTAAGCCCGCCGGCGCCACCGCCCAGCACCAGGATATCGGGCGCGAGAATCTCGACAGCATCACTGCTGCCGGCGGGGGACTCCGCGGCGGCAGCAGCGAGATGGCGCTGGCAGCGCACAGCGACAGGCCGCTCCAGCTTGGTCATGCAGGCGCGCTGATTGGCGCGGCCATCGATCTCGACCAGGCATTCCTGGCAGACGCCCATGCCGCAGAAGATACCGCGGGGCTCGCCGCGCCGGGTCAGGCGCAGCTCCCGGATGCCGGCGGCGGAAAGTGCGGCGGCCAGGGTCTCACCGCGCCGGGCGCTCAGCGCCTGGCCTTCGAAATCGATGGCAATGCGCGCGTCTTCCGCGATCAGCGCGCCGCCTTTTCCGCGCAGCTCCGTCATCTCATCCCCGCTCGCTGCGCTTCGTTGACAGGCCCGAGAGCCGCAGAGTCAAATGGGCGGCAAGAGGAAGGCAGGATAGCCCCATGACAGATGCGCGCCTCGAGCGGCTGATCGATCGCCAGGAGATCGCCGATCTCCTGACCGAATACTGCCGGGCCCTGGATCTCATGGATCTTGCAGCCATCGCCCGGGTCTTCACCGCGGATTGCCGGGTCGAATACGGCCCGGAGGCGCGGCTGCAGAGCCAGGGCGCGGAGGGCGTGGCGAAGTCGCTGGAGCGGATGTGGCGCTGGGCCCGCACTTCCCATCATTCCTCCAACATCCAGGTCGAGTTCGAGAGCGCCGATGCGGCCCGCGCCATCAGCTATGTGATCGCCTGGCATGAGCGGCCGGACGGCAGCACGGCTACGGTGCTGGGCCAGTATCACGACCGCCTCCGGCGGACGGATGCGGGCTGGCGCATCGCCGAGCGGCGCATGCTGATGAACGGCAACACCGAGGGCTTCACGGTCAATCTGTACCGCACACCCCGGCGCCCTGCACCCGCGGGCTGGGTCGCGCCCAACATCGATCGCTCTGTAGAAGCCCCCGGGGAAGCCCCTAGGGAAGTTAAGAGCTGATGGCGGGCAGCGACCTCCTCAACGGAAAAATCGCCCTCATCACCGGCGGATCGCGGGGGCTCGGGCGCGCGATCCTCGAGGCCTTCGCCGCGGCGGGCGCCGAGGGCATCGCCTTCGACCTGACGCCGCCCACCGAGGACCTGCCGCCGGGTTGGGCCTTCGAGCCCGGGGATGTGACGCTGGAGCGCGACATCATGCGCGCCTGCGAGCAAGTAGGGGAGAATTTCGGCCGGCTCGACTGCCTGGTGGCCAATGCCGGCATCGTACCGCCCTGGCGCGATTCCGAGGCGATCGAGATGGCGGAATGGGACCGGGTCTTCGCCGTCAATGTCCGCGGCGTCATGGCCAGCATCAAGCATGCGGTCCCGCTGATGAAGGCCGCGGGCGGCTCGATCATCGCCATGGCGTCGAGCAACGCCATCGCCGCGCACCCCAAGCAGATGGCCTATACGGCGAGCAAGCATGCGGTGCTGGGGATCACGCGCGCCGCCGCCCGGGATCTCGGCCGCTTCGCCATCCGCGTCAATGCTCTCGCGCCGGGACCGATCGGCACCGAGGCGCTGCTGCGCCGGCTGGTGGAGCGCGAGGTCGGCGGCGGGCTCGCGGCCGAAGACGCGCTCCGACGCTATGCCGAGACGCCGCTGGGACGCATGGCGACGGAGGCCGATGTGGCGGGGGCCGCCGTCTTCCTCGCGAGCCCGCTTTCCGCCGGCATCACCGGGCAATTGCTTCCCATCGATGCGGGTCTCACGCCCTGACATCGCCGAAGGGACGCGAAGGGGAAATTCATGCTCGATCTCTCGGACAAGACCATCCTGGTGACCGGCGCCTCCAAGGGCATCGGCGCCGCGATCATCGCCGCCCTCGGCCGGGAGGGCGCCCATGTCATCGGCCATTACGGCAGCGATGAGGCCGGCGCGCGCGCGGCGACGGCCGGGATTGCGGCGGAGCGGGTCAGGCTCATTGCGGGCGATCTCGCGAAGCCTGGCGAGGCGGCCAGGATCTGGCGCGATGCGCTCGCCTGGCGCGGGCGCATCGACGTGCTGGTGAACAACGCCGCCATGATGGCCTATGAAGGCGGCATCGAGGATACCGACGAGGTCTGGGAGCGCATCTGGGCCGAGACGCTGCAGGTCAATGTGAAGGCGGCGGCCGATCTGCTGCGCGGGGCCGTGCGCCATTTCCGCAAGTCGGGCGGTGGCACGATCATCACCATCTCGAGCTGGAACGCGCAGCGCGGCTCGACCAATCCGGTGACCATCGCCTATGCCGCCTCCAAGGCGGCGGTGATGGCGGCGACCAAGACCATCGCGCGGGGCTATGCCAAGGAGAACATCCTGGCCTATATCGTCGCCCCCGGCGTGGTGCGCACGCGGCTCTCGGAGAATTTCGCCGCGACCCAGGGCGGCGAGCAGGTGGTGACGGCGAGCCTCGCCATGGGGGAATGGGTCCCACCCGGCGACATCGCCGAGCTGGTGGCCTTCCTTGCGACCGGCCGCTGCCGGCACCTCACCGGCGCCACGCTGGACGTCAACGGCGCGAGCTATGTGAGATAGGGGCGCTATCCTCGTCATTGGACGTGCCACCGGCGAGACCGCCTCACCCCCACCCTCTCCCCCGTTCCGGGGGCTACTGTTAAAATAAATTCTATGCTATTGATCTGGCTTTATATTATTAAATAATCAAAAATTCCGTATCCAGTTTAATATCCAAGGCTTCAAAAAGCTTGCCCGGCCCCCTGTTCTAGCCGGTTCTGTGCATGGCTATGCTATTCTCTGCAGATGCCACCGCGCAAGTTGCCACCAGAGGATCAAATTCGCTGGGCCGCCCGCTTCCTCAGGCGGGAGGCCAGCAAGCCCGCCCCCGCGCAGGCGCGCCAGCCGCGCGCTGGGGGGCCGTTCCCTGGCATCAATCGCATTTTCGACATGCTCGATGACATGGGCATGCAGGCCGGCGACACCTACCGCAGACTTGTCCTGCGGGCAATCGCCCGCTTCCTTGAAGATCTTTTGCCCAAGAAGAAGGGCCGCAGCCCCAAGTGGCCGGCACGGTTCGCGGAATGGGAAGGCCTGACCGGAAAGCAGCTCTCCGCTGCCCTGGCCAAGGCGAAGGTGCCGAAGAATAAGCGCGACTCCGTGAAGCGGAATCTGCGCCGCTATCGGAGCACCCGGACAAAATAGGTTTCCTATTTTGCCCTAGGACAGAATAAGGCACCAAATTTACCCGTCTTGTCCGCCATAAGAATGTGCGGATACTTGGTCACCATCCCTCGCGGTGCTCACCCAATACGCTTGGCAGACGGGAGAGCTGCTCAAGGTCGGCGGCTGGTTCCGGATCAGGCACCCAGAGGGCCCGAAGCACTACTTCGCCCACAACGAGACGCATGTCGCCCGCTCCATCCGGCAGGAGGTGGTGAAGGGCAACCCGGATATGCCCGACTTGCAGTTGGGCGTGATGGTCGAATTCACCATCACGGATTTTCACGGCCAGCTCTGCCGCCACATGGTGCCGATCGAGTGGTGCCAGCCCTGCCCACGGCCCAGCGTCGCGCGGCGGGTCGCGAGCGCCCGATTCCCACGAACGACCGACGTGGCGGCGGATCCGCCACAACCCAAGCAGGGGGTGCTCGACTTGTCAGTCCGGGCGCCCTCAGAAAGGACTTCAATATGAAATGGGCTGAAGAGTTTCCCGCCACTTATTTGTCGGCCCGAGAGCTTAAGGGCCTGATCGGCAAGGGCGTGAAGAAGACCGTTCGCGTCCTCGACGTCAGAAAGGACCACGACGTCGGCGAAGCGAAGGAAACGAAGGTCGTATTCGCTCTCGGCACCCCGGAGGGCGAGCCGTGGCGCGACTGGATCCCCAACGCGGGGGCCAGGGAAGTGCTCGAGACGGCGTTCGGCTCCGAGATCGACAGCTGCATCAACATGCTGATCGAGATCTGGGTCGGCGACCAGACCTACAAGGGCAAGGCAACCGACGGCATCTTCATCGCGGTACCTAGGCTCCCCGCACCGGGATCGAAGCCGCAGCCGCCGATCGTGGTGCCTCCCAAAGAGCCGGTGCAGCCCTTCACCCCGGAGCAGCTGACGGCCCCGGTCACGCCGCAGAAGCGTGGACGTAAGGACCGGGGACAGTCTCAGCCATCAGCCCCACCGGCAGATGGGGCCGATGACCTGAGCGATTCCATACCGTTTTGAGACCGTGTCGGGGCGGATCCCCGGGCAAGTCCAAGCAAACAACCTTGCCGCCAGGATGGCAAGGGCGATCGCCGCCACTCTGCCCGGGCGGATCGGCGATTGGGAATACCCCGGCCACGAGGGCCGTAACGGCAATTCGTGGGTGACGCTCCGCAATAACAGCGAGAGCAAGGCGCTGTATATCCATCTCCGGAACTACAGCTGTCGCTCCCGCAAGCCACGGAACTTAGGCTGACAAGCAACGGGGCCGGCTCCTCACGGGGCCGGCCCAATCTATTGACGGAGGGCATTATGGGCATATGGCGCGAGATTACATACGACGGACAGACGCTTCACCATATCGGCATCAAGGTCGACGGCACGCTGTGGAATCCAAACGGCTACCCAGAGGACATGGTTCGCGCTGCCATTGCCGGGGCTGAGGCTCGAACCCATGAGCGGCGCAGCAAGGCCGCGCACAAGGCTGCAGCTACCCGGGCCCCGCGACGGGTGCTGAAAATCAACCGGATCGTCCAGGAGTACCGGGCCAAGGGGGTCCTCCAGCCGGCCCGTACTTGCCGCATCTGCAGCCGCGGACTGGAT
>DATFRE010000143.1:0-13301 GCA_035263545.1 Dongiaceae bacterium | reverse complement strand
TCTCCTCGACCGCGACCTTCCACGGCACATGGGGCAATTACGGCATCGTCAAGGCCGGGGTCGAAGCTCTTACCCGCTCGCTTGCCGTCGAGGGCGCGCCCCACGGCATCAGGGCGAACAGCGTCTCGCCCGGCTGGATCGATACGGATGCGGTGGATACGACGGGAGACAAGAGCTGGCAGAAAAACGTCTCCCTGCTCCGGCGCAGCGGGACGCCCGCCGAGATCGCCGCTGCCGTCTCTTTCCTGGCGAGCGAGGAGGCCTCCTTCATCACCGGCACCACCCTCGTCGTCGATGGCGGGCTGGTGATCACCGACTACTCCTCCCTCGCCTGGCTCGAGACCATCGACACCCGCCCGGTGTTCGGCGGCACCCTCGATCCGGATTAGGAAGGAAAATATTCCTGCTTTTGGTTTGACGGATACGCCTTTTACGTGTATCCTGAAATTCTAAGCTCGAATGAAAACCATCTCGCGCGCAATTGATCCGGCGGCCAGCCCCGAGCCGTGACGGCCCCTTCCGCGTGCGCGCCGACATAACCCGGAAAGGAGACAAAATACCTGCAGATTCCCTGCAGAAGCAGATCACCCACTCCTCTTCCCCTCTCCCGCGCTTTGAAGCGAGAGAGGGAGCCGACGCCGCAGAGCGGCGGCGGCCGGGTGAAGGTCGCACAAGCCCGGTGCCTCGCTGGCTGTAAATCCGCTGTAGAAACAGCGGACGGGCTTGGGGCACCCCCTCACCCCGCCCCTCTCCCCCCTTCCGGGGGGCGAGGGGAAAGAGTGCGAGACGCGATCCGCTCCTCTTCACCCTCTCCCGCCATTGGCGGGAGAGGGCCGGGGTGAGGGTGGCTCACGAGGTCTATCCGCAGCGACTTGCGTGACCGGTCAGCGCGGGCCGAGGAAATCGCGCTTGCCGATCTCGACGCCGAGATGGCGCAGGATGTCGTAGGCCGTGGTGACGTGGAAGTAGAAGTTGGGCAGCCCGAAATGGAGCAGAAAATCCTGGCCCTTGAAGGTCAGGGAGTCGGCGCCGATCGGCAGTGTGATCTCACGGCCCTCGCTGCCGTCGATCTGGGAAGCCTTGAAGCCCTTCACGTAGTCGAGGGTCTTGGCGATGCGCTGCTGAAGCTCCGGAAGGCTCGTCTCCTCGTCGCTGAATTTGACGATCTCGACTCCGGCGAGACGCGCGGTCGTGTTCTTGGCGAAATCGGCCGCGAGCTGAACCTGGCGCGTGAGCGGCAGCATGTCGGGGAAGAGACGGCTGCCGAGGAAAACGGCCGGGTCGATCTTGCGCGCCGCGGCATGGCTCTCGGCCTTGGCCAGGATGGCCGCGAGATTGGTCAGCATCCGCGTGAAGAGAGGCACCGAGGCCTGATACATGGAGAGGGTCATTGATCTTTCCCTGATTGAATAGGCGAAGGAGCGAGACGCTAGCCGGTCTTGCGCGCGCTTGCTATCACAGGCTTGCGAGCGGCCTGCGACCTCCCTACCCTCGGCGCCGACAAGCCGCGAGTCTCTCTTGGAAACAGCCTCCCTAACCGCATCGAGCGCCAGAACGCCGCTGGAAATCCTGCAGGCGGTCTTCGGGCATAAGGAATTCCGCGGCGAGCAGGCGGCGATCACCGCTCATGTCGTCGGGGGCGGGGACGCCATCGTCCTCATGCCCACCGGTGGCGGCAAATCCGTCTGCTATCAGATCCCGGCTCTCTGCCGGCCGGGCGTGGCGGTGGTGGTCTCGCCCCTCATCGCGCTGATGGCCGATCAGGTCGCGAGCCTGCGCCAGGCCGGCGTCAGGGCCGCGGCGCTGAATTCGAGCCTCACCGATGAGGAGCGCTGGAGCGTGTGGCGGGATCTCAAGGCCGGTCGCCTCGATCTCGTCTATGTCGCGCCCGAGCGCCTGCTGATGCCTGCCTTCCTGGAGCTGCTCGACGGGCTGAAGATCGCCCTCTTCGCCATCGACGAGGCCCATTGCGTGAGCCAGTGGGGCCATGATTTCCGGCCGGAATACATGAAGCTCGACCTGCTTCCCACCCGCTATCCCGGGGTGCCGCGCCTGGCCCTGACGGCGACCGCCGATCCCCAGACCCGCGAGGATATTCGCCGGCGCCTGAAGCTGGAAGACGCTCGGCTTTTCCTGGCGAGCTTCGACCGGCCGAACATTCGCTACGCCATCGCCCTCAAGAAGGATCCGCGCCGCCAGCTGCTCTCCTTCATCCGCGACGGGCATCAGGGCGAGAGCGGGATCGTCTATTGCCTGAGCCGGGCCAAGACCGAGGAGACGGCCGCCTGGCTCAACAGCCAGAAGGTCGAGGCCCTGCCCTATCACGCCGGTCTCGACGCCGCGCTCCGCCGGCGCAATCAGGCCGCCTTCCTCAATCAGGAAGGCCTGGTGCTGGTCGCGACCATCGCCTTCGGCATGGGGGTCGACAAGCCCGATGTCCGATTCGTCGCCCATCTCGATCTGCCGGGGAGCCTCGAAGCCTATTATCAGGAGACCGGCCGCGCCGGCCGCGACGGGCTGCCGGCGGAGACGCTGATGCTCTACGGCATGCAGGATGTCGTGCTGCGCCGGAATTTCATCGAGGAAGGCGAGGCGCCTGCGGAGGTGAAGCGGGTCGAACGGGCGAAGCTCGAAGCCCTGCTCGGGCTTTGCGAATCCGTGGGCTGTCGGCGCCAGGCTCTGCTCGCCTATTTCGGCGAAAGGCTGGCGGAGCCCTGCGGCAATTGCGATGGCTGCCTCTCACCGGCCGAATCCTGGGACGGCACCATTGCCGCACAGAAAGCGCTCTCGGCGGTCTTTCGCACCGGGCAGCGCTTCGGCGTGGCCCATCTCGTCGATCTGCTGCGTGGGATCGACAGCGAGAAAATCACGCGCCACGGCCACGACAACCTGCCGACATTCGGCGTCGGCAAGGATCTCGACGCCAAGGCCTGGAGCTCGGTCTTCCGCCAGCTCGTGGCCCTCGGCGCGCTCGAGGTGGCCCATGATTCCTATGGCGCGCTGCACCTGACGGAGGCGGCGCGGCCGATCCTGCGCGGCGAACGGAGCCTCGAGTTCCGTCGCGATCAGCCGGCTGGCGGCCGGCGACGGCGCGAACGGGCGGGGCCAGCGACCCGGGAAGCACTCGAAGGCGATGAGACGGCCTCCAGGCTGTTCGAAGCCTTGCGCGCGGCGCGCAGCCGGCTCGCCCGTGCGCAGGGTGTGCCGCCTTATGTCATCTTTCATGATTCAACTCTGATTGCATTGGCGAGCCGCCGGCCCCAGAGCCCCGAGGCCCTGGCCGAGATCCCCGGCATGGGCGAGCGGAAGATCGAGCGTTACGGCACCGCGATTCTGGCGATCCTCAAGGGCGAAGACAGCGCGCTGGCGGAAGGCTGACCGCAGGGCGAAGAACGAGAGACCGATGCTGCTGACCCCGCTGCCCCGTTCATCTCTTACCCCTTGAAGCGCGGCTCTGGGAGGCCGGTGACGCCGGGCCGGAGAGCGAAGAGGCTGCCGGCCTGGGGCTGGCCCGTGACATCCGCCGGCCGGATCGAGGTGATGTAGAGGACATCCAGCGCCGGCCCGCCGAAAGCGACCATGCTCGGCTTGGCGATCGGAAGAGCGATGCGCCGATCGATCCGGCCGGCGGGTGTCAGGCGCAGGATCTCCCAGCCGTCATTGCCCGTCATCCAGTAGCAGCCATCGGCATCGCAGCAGCCGCCATCCGGCCGGCCCGGCATGCCATGGGTATCGATGAAGACGCGGCGGTTGGAGATCCGGCCATCGGCAGGATCGAAATCCCAGGCCCACACGGTCCGGACGGTGGGATGGGAATCCGAGTGATAGAGGGTGCGGCCGTCGGGACTGAAGGCAAGGCCGTTGGAGGTGATGAGGCCCGGGACCATGGCCGTGCAATTGCCGTCCGCGCCGATGCGATAGAGCGTGCCCCGCGCGCTGCCGTCCTGGGGATCGCGCATGCTGCCGACCCAGAACCTTCCTGCGGGGTCGGTGCGGCCATCGTTCATGCGGTTGTCGGGCAGGTGAGCCTCCGGGCGCACGATCAGCTGCCGTTTCCCGGTCGCGAGCCCGTGGCGATAGATGCCGGATTTGAGCGCGACCAGCATGACCCCCTCCTCCTCGCAGAGCGCGAAGGAGCCGACGGGCTCGCGCATATTCCAGGATTCGTTCTTGCCCGAGCCCGGATCGAAGCGGTTCAGCAAGCCCTTGTTGAGGTCGACCCAGAACAGGCTCTGGCTGCGCTGGCACCAGACGGGGCACTCGCCGAGCTCGGCGCGGATATCGAGAACGCAGTCGACGGCAGGCTCCGGCATCGGTGATCTCCCCTGGATTCGGCCGGCATGCATCGGGCCCGGCCAGGCATTTGCATCGCCCATTCCGGGCCGGCTTGCAAGACGGCGAGCTTGGCCACGGCCATGCGCTTGACCGAGGGGCAGAGAATGACAATCTCCTGCTCGACAAGAAACCAACCGGGCCAGCAGGAGGCCTTCCCATGACCCCGCAGGAACGCGATCTGATCCTCGGCCTGTTCCAGCGCCTGACGCCGCCGCCGGCGGGCGATATCGACCAGGAGGCGCGCGACGTCATCGACCGCCTCGGCCGCGAGCAGCCGCTGGCCCTCCATATGCTGGCTCAGACGGCACTGGTTCAGGAGCATGCGCTCAAAGGCGCCCAGGCGCGCATTGCCGATCTCGAAGCCAGGCTCGCCCAGGGGGCACCGGGGCCGGCCTCCACAGCGCCGCGCCGGAGCTTCCTCTCCGGCCTCCTGGGTGGCGGAGACGAGCCCGCCGCCGCCCGGCCGGGCTATATGCCGGCCCCCCAGGCAGCGCCGGTCGCCACCGCATCGCCGGGTCCCTGGGGTACCCGGGGCGGCCCCAGCTTCCTGCAGTCGGCCCTGTCGACGGCCGCCGGCGTGGCCGGGGGCGCCCTGCTGTTCCAGGGTATCGAACATCTGCTGGGCTATGGCGGCAGCCCCTTCGCGAGCGCGGCAGCCGCTCAGCCGGTCGAGCAGGTCATCATCAACAACAACCCGGACGCCACGCCCAAGGACGTCTCGGCGCCCGCCAGCGATCCGGCGAGCGAGCCGGGCAACGACCCGGGCTTCGATCCCAATGACCCCTCCTTCGCCGCCACACCCGTCGACGATCCCGATTTCAATTCCGGCGATGACGGCAGCCTTGGCGGCGGCGACGGCTTCCAGGACGTCTGAGGATAACGAGCGGTCGGCGAGAATGACGGCGCTGGTCTAGCCCGGAGCTTAGCCGCGCCCGACCAGCGGCATCTTGGTCGCCATCACCGTCAGGAACAGCGCGTTGGCGTCCGGTGCCAGATCGGCCATGAACAGCACCGCACGGGCGACGTTCGAGACATCCATCACCGGCTCGGCGGCGACCGTGCCGTTTGCCTGGGGCACGCCGGTGCTCATGCGCTTGGTCATCGGCGTCGCGGCATTGCCGATATCGATCTGACCGCAGGCGATGTCATGGATGCGCCCGTCGAGGGCGATCGACTTGGTCAAGCCCGTGACGCCATGCTTGGTCGAGGTGTAAGGCGCGGAGTTCGGCCGCGGCGCATGAGCCGAGATCGAGCCGTTGTTGATGATGCGCCCGCCTTTGGGAGCCTGGTCCTTCATCATCCGGAAGGCGCCCTGGGCGCAGAGGAACATGCCGGTCAGATTGACATCCACCACCTTCTTCCAATCCTCGAAGCTGAGTTGGTCGAAGGTAACGCCCCGGCCCCCGGTGCCGGCATTGTTGAAGAGAACATCCAGGCGGCCATGGACCTCCTTCGTGCGGGCGAAGAGCTGATCCACGGCATCCGGCTGCGTCACATCGGCGGGGTGCACGAGGCTCTGACCCTTGGCGCCGGAGGCCGCGGTTTCCTCCAGCGCGTCGCGCCGGCGTCCCGTCAGCACCACGCTGTAGCCCGCACCCATCAGCGCGAGGGCGACTTCGCGGCCGATGCCGCTGCCTGCCCCCGTCACCATCGCGATCCTGCCGCTCGAAGCCATGTGATGTCTCCCCGCTGATCCGCCGCGTCGTGCTGCTGCTATGCCAAGCCCGCTGACGGGTCAAGCGCCCCTTGATGCCGCGAGCCGGCGATCGCGCCAGCGAAACCAGCGCATGGCCAGGGGTACGAACCAGGGATTGCCGCTATAGAGCGCCTGGGTTGGGAAGGGTGCGATATCGAAGGCGGTCTTGCCGGCCGGCAGGCCCAGGATCTTCTCGGCGATCTTGCGGCCGAGATAGGAGCCCATGGGAACGCCGGCGAAGTTGTAGCCCATGGCATACCAGATGCCCTCGGCTTGGCCGATATGGGGCATCATGTCGAAGGTGGCGGCACATTGCCCCGACCAGACATGGCTGAGGCGCTTGCCCGCAAGATCAGGCAGGACGCGCGCGAGGACGCCTTGCAAACGCCGGGCGATCGCCGCCGTGCCGGCAAGCCCGCTCCCCGTCGCCCCGCCGAACAGGATCCGCGAGGAATCCGGCGCCGGGCGGAAGAAGTCGAGATCGAGATTGGTGTCCAGCACCGTGCGCCGATTGGGGAAGACCTTGGCGAGAAGATCCGCCGGCAGCTCCTCGGTCGCCGCCATATAGCCGGTGAAGGGAATGACGCGGCGCGACTGCCACCTGAACTGCCGCGGCGTGTAGCCGTTGGTCGCCACCACCACCTCCCGCGCAGTCATGGTGCCGCCGGCGGTGACGATCTCGAACCCCGCCGGGATCGTGCGGATTTGGAGCACCTCCGTCCGGCCCAGCACCACGCCGCCCGCCGCCAGCACCCGATCCACCAGCCCCTTGTGATAGAGGCCGGGATGGAGCGAACCCAGATCGGGAATGACGGCACCACCGAAATAGATGTCGGAGGCGAACTCCCGATGCTGCTCGGATCTGGGGATCATCGCGAAGTCGAGGCCGAGATGGCGCTTCATGCTGCCGAGCTCCGTTGCCAGCAGCTCGTAGTGGCGCCGCGAGGTAGCGGCGACGAAGCGTCCGCAGCGAACCGCGTGACACTCGATGCCCTCCGCGGCGATGAACTCCATGGTGGTCTGGTAGGCGGCGGCAAGCTCGCGATAGATCGCGAGCGCATAGTCGGCGCCATGGCTCGCGATCAGGCTGTCGAGGGACTTCTTCAGCACCCGGCCGAGGAAGCCCGCATTGCGCCGCGAGGCGCCGAAGCCCGGATCCTCCTTATCGAAGATGGCGGTGCTGTGCCCGGCGCGCAGCAGAGGCAAGGCCGCATGCAGGCCGGTCAGGCCCGAGCCGATGATTGCGACATCCGCGGCGGCCGGCATCTTTGCCGCCACCGCGACGGGACGCGCGGCATCCCACCAATAGGGGGTATCGCGAAAGCCGGGGCCGAGAATCCCGTCCATGGACGATCAGCCGGCCGCAGCCTCGGCACGCGCCGGCAGGCCGATGAGCTCGCGCGCCTCTCTGGCGCTCGCGACCTCATCGCCCAGGAGGCGGACGATCTGAACGGCGCGTTCGACCAATGCCGCGTTGCTGGGGGCGAGCTGGCCGCGCGCGAGATAGAGATTGTCCTCGAGCCCGACCCTGACATTGCCGCCCAGCAGCACCGCCTGGGCCACCATGGGGAATTGCTGCGGCCCGACGCCGAAGGCGAACCAAGTGGACCCCTCGGGCAGCAGGCGGCGCATATAGCTCATCGCGTCGGTCGTCGCCGGCTGGCCCCAGGTGACGCCGAGGCAGATCTGGAACAGCGCCGGCGGGCGCAGCTGCTTCTTCTCCAGCATGGATTTCGCCAGCAGCACATGGCCGGCCTCGAACACCTCCAGCTCCGGCACCACGCCGGTACCGAGCGCTGCGGCCGCCATCTCCGCCAGATGCGACGGCGTATTGGCGAAGATCATCTCGCCCATATTCATGCTGCCCATATCGAGGCTGCAGATATCGGGCCGGAGCGCGTGGATATGGCGCACGCGATCGGCCGGGCGGCTGAGCGTGGTGCCGGGGCCGGGCTGGCGCGGATCATCGGCACCGGGTGCAAACCGCCCGCCGGCGCCGGTGGTGAGATTGATGATCACCTCGACCCCGCTCTCGCGGATGCGCTCCACCACCTCGCGGTAGAGCGCCAGCTCCATGCTGGGCTTGCCGGTCGCGGGATCGCGGACATGGATATGGACGACCGCGGCACCCGCCTTGGCGGCATCGATGGCCGAGCGGGCGATGGCCTCGGGCGTCACCGGCACCGCGGGATTCTTGCGCGGCGTATCGGCGCTTCCGGTGACGGCACAGCAGATCATGACCCGACGCGACATCGGCACTTCCTCCTCAGGATGAGCCAAACGCGATGCGCTCGCGCTTGACGAAGAACTCCTCCGCTCTCCCGTCGAACTCCCGGGCGAAGCGATGCCCAGCATAGACCGCGTGGTACGCAACCGGGCAAGATATAAGTCCCTGCTGGCGCCCCTGGCCCGGCGCGTCGCCGCGGCGATGGGGATCAGGCTGGCCCCGATCGGGAGATGAGCATGGATCTGCAGCAGGACATCCTCTTCTCCGCGCATCACGGCCTCGGCAAAGTGCTCCTCAACCGGCCGAAGGCCTTGAATGCGCTGACGCTGGAGATGTGCCACGCGCTGGAGGCTGAGCTTCGCGCCTGGTGGGAGGACGAGACCATCGCCGCCGTCCTGGTGAAGGGCGCGGGCGACAAGGCCTTCTGCGCCGGTGGCGATATCCGCCGGCTCTCCGAGGCGGCCCGGGGCGGTGACGATTATCCCTATCGCTTCTGGAGCGATGAGTACCGGCTCAATGCGCTGATCAAGCATTACCCCAAGCCCTATCTGGCGCTGATCGACGGCATCGCCATGGGTGGCGGGGTCGGGCTCTCGGTGCATGGACGCTACCGGGTGGTGAGCGAGCATGCGCTGTTCGCCATGCCGGAGACCGGGATCGGCTTCTTCCCCGATGTGGGCGGCTCCTATTTCCTGCCGCGCTGCCCCGGCGAGATCGGCCTCTATCTCGGGCTGACGGGCCATCGCCTCAAGGCGGCGGACATGCTCTATGCCGGCATCGGAACGCACCTGATCCATCGCCTCCGGCTGCCGGCCTTCGAGCAGGCTCTCGCCGAGGCGCCGGGAGAGGTCGCAAGCGTATTGGCGCGCTTCGCCGAGGATCCGGAGCCGGCGCCGCTGGCGGCGCAGCAGGCGGAGATCGACGATCTTTTCGGCGGGTCGAGCCTGGAAGCGGTGATGGCAGCTGTCGCTGCGGGCAGTACGGAGTTCGCCCGCCAGACCCATGAGCTGCTGATGCGGAAATCGCCGACCTCCCTCGCCCTTGCCTTCCGTGCGATCCGCGCCGGTGCCGCCCTCGACATCGATGGCTGCCTCAGGATGGAATGGCGCATGGCGAGCCGCGTGCCGCGCCATCTACCCGACTTCCACGAGGGCGTTCGCGCCGTGATCATCGAGAAGGACAACAAGCCGCGCTGGTCGCCACCGCGTCTGGCAGCTCTGGATCCGGCGGCGATCGAGATATTCTTCGCGCCGCCCGAGGGCGGCGAGCTCGAGCTCTATTAGGGAGGTTCACCCATGGCGCGGATCGGATTCATCGGCCTCGGCAATATGGGCGGGCCCATGGCGCGAAACCTGCTGAAGGCCGGCCATCATGTGAAGGCCTTCGATCTCCAGCCGGCGCTTACCGCCAAGGCGGTCGAGGCGGGTGCCCTCGCGGCAAGCTCGCCAGCCGATGCCGCAAGCGAGGTCGAGGCCGTGATCACCATGCTGCCGGCGGGACAGCATGTCAGGACGGTCTATCTCGGTGAGGGCCGGGTCCTGGAAAGCGCAGCACCAGGCACGCTGCTGATCGACAGCTCCACCATCGATGTCGAGACGGCCCGCGCGGTCGGGGCGGCGGCTGCGGCCGCCGGACGGCCGATGGTGGATGCGCCGGTCTCCGGCGGCACGGCCGGGGCTGAGGCCGCGACGCTCACTTTCATGGTCGGCGGAGCAGAGGCGGCCTTCGCCACCGCCCGGCCGATCCTGGAGGCCATGGGCAAGACCATCGTCCATGCCGGCGGACCCGGCAATGGCCAGGCAGCGAAGATCTGCAACAACATGATCCTCGGCATCTCGATGATCGCCGTGGGCGAGGCCTTCATCCTCGCCGAGAAGCTCGGCCTCGATCACCAGAAGCTCTTCGACATCAGCTCGAAATCCTCGGGCCAATGCTGGTCGCTGACCAGCTATTGCCCCGTGCCGGGCCCGGTGCCGAGCTCGCCCGCCAACCGCGACTATCGTCCGGGCTTCACCGCCGAGATGATGCTGAAGGATCTCCGCCTCTCCCAGGAGGCGGCGGCGAAGACCGGTGCCACGACGCCGCTGGGCGAGGCTGCGACCACGCTCTATCAGCGCTATGCCGAGGCAGGCAGCGGCGGCAGTGATTTCTCCGGCATCATTCGGATGCTGCGATCCCTGAGCTGATCTTCTTCAGCCCCTCGACGCCTTGGCATAGGTATCGAGAATTAGCCCATGGAAATGATGCAACGCATGCTCCGATTTGCCTGAGCCGCTCGGATCGTAGACGATGCGCCCCTGCTGAAAGGCCGGCGTGTTCATCCCCTGCTGGACGCTCTCGACGAGAGCGATGTCTTCCACCTGGAGCACCTTGTCGAGGTATTCGATCGCGGCTTTCTCGGTGTCATCGGGATCCGGCGTCTCGAGGAAAAAGTCATAGGTTTCGAATGTGCGGTCCGCTCCGGCGGGAATTATGTCCAGGACGATCATCGAGCTGCGACCCGGATATCTCATGAGACAGGTCGTCGGCCACAACCACCATACGGCGTGCGTTCGGACCTGGGCGTTCGACGTGTCGTAGGCGCGGTTCGCCCGCCTGCCGGCATCCGCCATATGACTCGAATAGATGCCGTGCGTCGTGACCTTGTATGTACTCATGTCGACCAGAGTACAGAAATCCTTATGCGAAACGGGGCAGTGATAGCATTCAAGGAAGTTGTCGACGACGTTCTTCCAGTTCGATTTGATCTCGTAGGTCAGGCGGTGACCGAAGGTCAGCGAGTCTATATCCGGCGCCCAGTGGCGAATCTCGCTTTCCAGCTTGCCAGATAGCGCGCTCAGAGAATCCGACGTGCTGTCGAGGTTCACGAAGATGAACCCGCAGAACTCCTCGACCAGAACGGGTTCGAGCGAGATCGCCTTCGGGTCGAAATGCTGAAGATGCTCGGTATGCGGGGCTCGCAATAGCTGCCCGTCCAAACCGTAGGTCCAGGCATGATAGGGGCACATTATCTTCGCAGTGCTGCCCTGTCCACTCAGCAGCTTGTGTGCCCGATGCTTGCAGACATTGTAGAACGCGCGGAGCGTGCCCTCGCGATCTCTTATGATCGCGATCGGCTTGCCGGCGATTTCGACCGTAACGAAAGAGCCAGGCTGCCGCAGTTTCTCGGCGTGGCAGACCCATTGCCACGTTTTCGCGATGATTTCCTGCTGATCAACGTGATGCCAGCGGGGGTCCGTATAGGCCTCGGCCCGGAGCGAGAGCGATTGGCTTGGATCTGAGTGATATCCGTTGCCGATGGCTGCGAATTGTTGCCTGGTCGGGTATTGACCCATTGCAACCTCCTCATCTGGTCGCGTGCCGCACCTCATGAAAGATTCGCGCTCGGGCCTCGACGCAACTATGCGTGATTAGCCATTGAAGCGGCTTATTTGGCCATCGGAGGCTCGGCTGCCGAGCCGTCAGCGACCGTTCGATCCGTTTTTGCGGTGCATCGGCCAAGCCCGAAATTCGAACGGTACTCTTCCCTCGACCCGATCCGTCCTTGGAGCGAGCCCAAATCTTTCGCGATAAGCGCGGCTGAAATGCCCCTGATTCGAGAAACCCGAAGCGACCGCAACCTCTGATAATCGCATGTCTGTTTGCGTGACAAGGCTCCGTGCTCGGTCGAGACGGATATCCCGATAATAGAGCACGGGACTCTTGCGCACGAACTGCGCAAAAAGCCGGTCGAGTTGTCGCTGCGAAAGCCGCACCCGTTTGCAGATCTGAGGTATGGAGAGCGCATCCTCCAGATTCTCCTCCATGAGCTTGATCGCCTGTTTCAAGACGCCTGGAGCGGTGCTGCCCAATGGCTCGATCGAGCTTGGATTCTGCGATGTCCCATGCGGGCGCAGACTTTGATGAAACAAATAGCGGGCGGCGGCGTTGGCGAGCGAATCCCCATGCATGCTTCTGACGATGTGGAGCGCAAAATCCGTCGCGGCGCTCCCGCCGCAGCAGGTGATGCGCTTTCCGTCGAACACGAATAGGTCCTCTGTGACCTCCGTATCGCCGTAGAGCTCCTTCAACGAGTCGATGTGCTCGTAATGCGTGGTTGCTCGCTTGCCCTTCAGCAGTCCCGCCTCGGCAAGAATGAAGGCACCGGTATCGAGCGCTCCCAGGGTAGCGCCGGCCCGCGCCCATCGTACCAGGGCACCGTGGAGCGGTGCGCCGTTATAGGTCTCTGGTGCCCAGCTCGATGAAACGATCACGATATCCTGCGTCTGAGTTTTCACATCGCGAAGCGCCTTGGTTCGAACGCTCAGCCCGTTGCTCGCGACGACCTCGCCGCCGGCCGCAGAGGCGATGTTCCAGCGAAACAGGATGCTGCCTTCGAGGTAGTTCGAAACCCGGAACGGGTCGAGGAATCCGACTGTCGCGGCCAGATTGAAGTTCGGCGTCACGATAATGAGCAACCGGAGCGCCGCGGCCCCTTCCTCTTTCATGGCTACGCTCTTGCCCTCTTTGCGCTTACACCGCCCAGCGCTTCAGGTCGGCGGCCGGATCGGCGGCGACGGCCTTCGGGATCGAGCGGCCGGCCTCGATGATCTTCTTGCCGAGGGCGTAGGCGAGCGCGTCGTTCATGGCGTCCACGGCGAGCAGGCGCTCGCCGGCGAAATACCAGATCGACTGGCTCCCCTCCCGCCGGCCCGGCCGCGGCACCGCATCGTCATAGCCGCGGCAGAGGCCGGCGATCTGCAGCTTGACGTCATATTGATCCGACCAGAACCAGGGTGTCGGATCGTAGTCCTTATTGGCGCCGAGCATGGCGGCGGCAGCATGTTCCGCCTGCTCGATGGCGTTCTGGACTGATTCGAGGCGCGTCCTCGTGCCCCGCCAGGGGAAGTTCGCGCAATCACCGGCGGCATAGATATCCGCCGCAGTGGCGCGGCAGCTTCCATCGACCAGGATGCCGTTCTCGACCGCGAGCCCCGCGCGCTCGGCCAGATCGACATTCGGCGCGATGCCGATACCGATGACCGCCAGATCGGCCTCGATCAC
>DATFRE010000142.1:0-8824 GCA_035263545.1 Dongiaceae bacterium | reverse complement strand
CAGGGCTCATCGACGGAGGCCGCGCTGCGAAAGGCCATCGATGCCGGAAAGTATAGCGCCGAGATCGTCACCTATGGCACCCATGCCGAAGGGCTTGCCGCGCTCGAGAATCGGGATATCGACGCCTATTTCGCCGACCGTGCGCTGCTGATCGGCTTGCTGGACCGATCACCGGATAACGCCGTCCTCATTCTGGGGACCCGTCTCTTGACCCGCGAGACCTACGGCATCGCGCTGCGCCGGGGCGACAGCGATCTTCGGCTGCTGATCGATCGGGCGCTCTCGGCGTTTTACAGGACGGCGGACTTCGGCACTCTCCTGCGGAAGTATTTCGGGCCGGAGGCCGGCGAGCTCGAGCAGCAGATCGTCGCGCAATCGGCGATCGAGTAGGTCCAGAGAGGCGGGATCGGGCGATGACATCCAGCGCAAGGCAGATCGGTCTCTTTCCCGCGACGATGCTCGTCGCAGGAAACATGATCGGCGCCGGCATCTTCATGATGCCGACGGTGATGGCGAGCATCGGCAGCGTATCCTCGCTGGGATGGTTCGTGACCGCCCCCGGCGCCTTCATCATGGGCTAAATGTTCGCCAGGCTCGGCCGGGCCAGCCCCAAGGCCGGCGGGCCTTACGCCTATGCCCGCGAGGCGCTCGGCGATTTCGCCGGCTTCCAGTGCAACCTGCTCTACTGGTTCTCCAACGTCATCGCCAATATCGCGATTGCGACCTCCGTCACCGGCTATCTGACGGTTTTCATTCCTGCACTCAGGTCTCCGCTCGCGGGCGCCTTCTGCACCGTGCTGGTGATCTGGTTCTCGGCAGGCCTGAACATCATCGGGCCGCGGCTGGTGACCCGGTTCGAGACCTTCACCACCATCCTCGGCATCGGACCGATCGCGCTGGTGGGGCTGGGGGGCTGGTTCTTCTTCAATCCGGGCATATTCGATGCCGGCTGGAATCCGAATGGCTACAAGGAATACGAGGCTATCGGTGCCGCCGTCTCGATCATGTTCTGGTCCTTCATGGGCGTGGAGAGCGCTTCCGTCGCCGCGGCCGTCGTCAAGGACCCGGAAAAGAACATCGGAAGAGCAACGCTGCTCGGCGTGCTGATCGCCGCCCTCGTCTACGTCCTCAGCACCATCGCGATCATGGGGATCATTCCGAACGACGAGCTGCGCCACTCCTCGGCACCCTTCGCCGATGCCGCGATGCGCGCCATCGGGCCCGTCGGCAGCATCGTCATCACCATCTGCGCGATCATCAAGGCCTCGGGCTGCCTCGGCGGGTGGACGCTGATCAATGCGGAGACCGCGCTCGCCACGGCGAATGACGGACTGTTTCCCGCGCTCTTCGCCCGGACCGATTCCCGTGGGGTCCCGGTGCGCGGGCTCATCATCGTCGCCGTCATCATGAGCGCGGTCGTCTTCCTGACGATCTCGCCGACGATCGGCGAGACCTTCATGGTGCTCGCCGATATCGCTGTCCTGCTCGTGCTGACGCCCTACATCTTCGCCGCGGTATCGGTCTTCCACTACGTGAACGAGAAGGTCCTGGCACCCCAAGTGACCTGGGTGGCGCTGCTGACCATCGCCTATTGCCTCGCGGTCATCGTCGTCTCGGCGGGGACGGCCGTCGCCATCAGCATGGCGCTGGGCCTCGCGACCGCGCCGCTGTTCCGCGCCTTTCTCGCCTTCACCAAGCGCGACGTCGAGCCGGGCCTGCACCCGGCGGAGCGGGTGACGCCGAGCGGCAACGTCGATCGATAACCGGGGCCCACTGGCCGCCCCTCAGCGGGCCGGGCGCGATCCCAGCAGCATGGGTCCGTAGCACAGCACGAATCCGGCGAAGGCGGCGATCCAGAGGCCACCTGAGAGGATGAGAAGCGGCATCATCCAGGCCGTGGCGCAGGCAGCGACAACGCGGGTGATCGCCGCCAGGCTGACCAGGAGGTAGATCAGGCTGGTCGCGCGATCCGCCGACAGCGCGCGCCCCGTATGGCCGCGGGTCGCTCGCGTCATCACCGCCAGGATCATCGTGCCGGTGGCGCCCGCAGTCAGCGCGTGGATGGCGGCACTTTGCGGCAGATGGGTATCCAGCATGCTCGCGCCCAGCAGGCCCGTTCCCAGCACGAGCCAGGCATAGCCGATATGGAGGATGAGGAGCAGCGGCTCCGCCGCCGTCCTGCGGCCGCGCCAGCGCAGGAGCCGCCAGAGATTGAGCTGAGCGGCAAGGATCAGGAGCAGGCCGATCGGGTGGAACTCCGGGAGGAAGGCCCAGCCGAGCAGACCGGCGTGAAGGCAGCCCAGCGCAGCCCTGTCGATCCGGCCATGGCTCGACGGCAGATCCGCACCCGGCCGTTTCGCCAGCCAGTTCCGCGTGAAGCTGGGCAGGATCCGTCCTCCCACCACCGAGATCAGCACGATCACGGCGGCAAGGCCCAACCGCCAGCCGAGTCCCGCTGGAACCGCCCAGCCGTCCGCCTCGAGATGCATCAGCAGATTGGCGATGCCGAGCACGCTTACCGGCAGCACCATGGGCAGGTTGCGCCAGTTCCGCCCCGCGATGATCTCGCGGGCGACGACGGCCACCAGCAGCGCGGGAAAGGAGAGGTCGGCCGCCGCCGCAAGCCAGGGTGCCAGAAGCGCGGAGGTAAAGCAGGCGATGCGGCCCAGCAGCCACAACCCGGCGAGCAGCGCCAGCGGCGCGCCTCGGACCGGCAGCCGCCCGGTCCAGTTCGGGATTGCGGTCAGCAGGAAGCCCGCCACGGCCGCATTGACAAAGCCGAACAGCATTTCATGGACATGCCAGCTGAGCGCATCGAAGCGGCTTGGAATGGCGAGGCCCATCGCAAGCACGCCGATCCAAAGCGCGAGTGCGCCGGCCGCCCAGAGGCCGGCCGCCAGAAAGAACGGCCGGAAACCTTGGGTCAGAAACGAGGGCGCCGGGCGGCGCGCCGCCGCGGCTTCGGTGATGGCGGTCATGACGAGTTCCTGCCTGCCTGGAGGATTGCCAGGGAGCCTCGCGCATTTCCGATGCCCTGTCTTTGATCCAGCGCAAACCGCTGCCTTGCGGGCGGTGAGACCGGTAGACTGGCGCCATGGGCCGTTCGACTGCCGCGCTCGCCCCGGAAGCCTTGGCCGGGATGGAGCTCTTCCTCGGTCTGGCGACTCCGGCCCTGGCCGAGGTCGCAGCCCACGCGCGCCTCAGCCATCTGGCGAAGAACGCGACGGTCTTCGAGCAGGGTCAGCCTGCCGATCGCTGCCATGCGCTCCTGATGGGCCGTGTCCGCATCACCCAGTCGGACCAGGATGGCGCGCAGCTCGTGGTTCGCTTCGTCGGTCCGGGGGAGATGTTCGGAACCGTGGCGCTCTTCACCGACCGCGCCTATCCGGCGGAGGCGGTGGCCGTGACCGACTCGATCGAGATCAGCTGGACGGAGGCCGCACTCCTCGGGCTGATCGCCCGGCACCCGCAGATCGCGGTCAATATCCTGAGGGTCGTCGGCGCCCGGCTTCGGGAGGTGCAGGAGCGTCTGCGCGAGCTCGCCACGCAGCGGGTCGAGCGCCGCATTGCCAATTTTCTCCTGCGCCTCGCGACGCGCGCTGGGCAGATGGCCCGCGCCGGAACGCTGATCGACTTTCCGGTCACGCGCAAGGATGTGGCGGAGATGTGCGGTGCCACTCTCCATACCGTCAGCCGGATCCTGACAGCCTGGGAAAAGGCGGGGCTGCTGGCAACGGACCATCGGCGCATCACGATCCGGGATCCCGCCGCGCTCCAGCGCATCGCCGAGGACCCGCTGGACTGATCGTTGTCCTCCCCTGGTGGCATATCGAGGCGCACCGCCACAGCTGTGCCATCAGACCGCCCCGCCCTCTCTGCCGTCATGGTCGGCGAAGGCCGACCATCCTCGAGTGTCGTCGCCTTCAATAGCGCTTCTCCGCGATCACGCGGGCGCTCAGCTGCAGATTGGCAACCGCGCGCTTCGGATTGGCAAGCGCGCAGCAGCTGACGAGCGTATCGACGATGGCGAGCTGGGCCACGCGGCTGCTCATCGCCTCCGGCCGATAGCGCGTCTCATTGGCCACGGTGTGCAAGACCACATCGCAGTAACGCTGCAGCTGCGATTTGCCCAGGCGCGTGATGCCGATGATCTTCGCCCCCGCTTCCTTGGCGAGCCGGGTCGCCAGCACGGTTTCGACCGTGCTGCCCGAATGTGAGACGGTGACCACGGCGACCTCCGCCCCCGTCATCGCGGCGTTGACGGCCTGGATGTGGGAATCGATCGTGGCCGCGGCCTGAAAGCCGAGCTGTAGGAGCCGGTAGGCGAGATCGACCGCGATCGGGCCGGAGCTGCCAATGCCATAGATCTCGACGCGCTCGGCGCCGCGGATCAGCTTGACCGCCCGGGTCAGCGCCTCGACCGACAGGAGCTTGCGGGTATCCGCCAGCGAATTCGCATGGGCAGCGAAGATCCGGTCACTCACCTGCTCCACGCTGTCGCCTTCGTGCAGATCCTCCTGGATGAACTGCACGGGTTCCACGAGTTCGCGGGCGAGCAGGATCTTCAGCTCCTGAAATCCGCTGGCACCGAGATGCCGGCACAGTCCCACGATACTGCCCTCGCTGGCATCGGTCTGCTCGGCGAGTTCGGTGATCGACATGCGGATCACCTCCTGGGCATGCGCCTCGACATAGGCAGCGATGCGCCGCGCGGTCGGCGGCAAATCCGCCTGCAGATGACGTACCCGGGCGAGCAGCCCGTTCGCCGGCTGGCTTTCGATGATCGCCTTCATCTGCCTCGTTGTCATGAGCTTGAGCCTAGCGGTTTGCGCCTGAGTGTGTCAGACCTGGTGTCCTGAGACAACCTCACTTTCTCTCGATAGGATGCTAAGACTATTTCATGCACTTGTCATCTGACTTAACGCCATGACGAGTGAAGCGTGCTCCCTATTGACGTGAACGTACATTGCGTATAAAATCGTAAATTTAGGATTGCGGGATTCGGCGGAGAAGAAACTCCCAGTAGATTCTCTGTAAAAACAGCCAGCGGCACCGAACTGTGGCCGGGCGGTCACAGTTTCATTGCGTAAACTGGATTCGTTAGCGATCCGCGAAGGCGAGCTTGACGCCGAGGGCGACGAAGGCCGCGGCGAAGGTCCGGCGCATCCAGGCGAGCACCCGCGGGCGCGAGATGATGTGCTCCCGGACCGAAGCGGCGAAGAGACCGTAGCCCACGAAGACGATGAAGGTCAGCAGCATGAAGACGGCGCTGAGCCCGGCCATATGGGAAAGCGGATGGGCTTCCTTGACGCTGACAAATTGCGGCAGGAAGGCGAAGAAGAAGATCGAGAGCTTCGGGTTCAGGATGTTGATCAGGATCGCCTGGACCGTCACCTGGATCGCGGAGCGCGTGCCGACTTCCTTTTCCACGCGGAGCGCGCCCTGCTCCTTTAGCGCATTCCACGCCATGTAGAGGAGATAGGCGACGCCAAGGTATTTGAAGGTATGGAAGGCGAGCGCGCTGGCATGAAGGAGGGCCGCGAGCCCCATGATCGCAGCGATCATATGCGGCACGATGCCGAGGGTGCAGCCGAAGGCGGCGACGATGCTGGCCCGCGCCCCGCGGGAAAGGCCAGCCGCCAGGGTATAGAGCACGCCGGTGCCGGGAGAGACGATGATGATCAGGGAGGTGATCAGGAATTCGATGCTCATGGCTAGCCCTCCGCGGGGGCTGCAAGCCTAGTCGACGCTGCAGCGGCGATCAATTGCCGGCGGCGAGCGCGCGGCCCGCGGCATCGACGCCTCGGACGCGGCCGCCGCGGGGCTTGAAGACATGGAGGCGCACCCACGCCCTGATCTCGGCGCCGGGCCGCAGTGGCAGCAGCGGCGCCCCGCGCCGGTCCGCTTCCGCAAGGCCGTTGGCAGGCCAGGTGGTGTTGGGCTCCAGCCCGATCAGCCGCGTCTTGCCGTCCCATGGCGGCGCCTCGTTCCCGCCCAGCTCGAGCCAGAGCCAGGCGCAGGGAAAGATCGTCTGGTCCCAGGACAGCGCCACGGCAACGGAATTGTCCAGCCGGCGGATCGATATCCAGGGACCAGCAAAGTCCTGGAGATAGGCCAGGGCTCCGAGCTTTCCCGCGGGCCGACGCAGGTCGTAGGGTCCCTGCTTTCCCGGAACGAAGGGCCAGTCTCCCTTGGCGCCGGCGATCAGTGGGTTGGTCGGCGGATCATATCCGTCATCGACCGTGACTCTCCGGGCGCCGGACTGGATCTCGAAAGAGCCGGCCAGTAGATCGGATCCGAAGGTCGGATGATGACCCCACATCGCCCGGACCGGCCGGTCGCCCAGCATGCGCACTCTCTCGCGGACTGCCACGACATCGCCCTCGAGCGCAATCTCGCGATGCATCTCCACCGGCGATGAGACGAAGCGGCGCGCGAGGCCGAGGCGTGTATGCTCCGCCGCCGTCACCTGCCAGGGCGTGATGGAGCCCTCACCATGGAAGCCATGGAAGACGCCCTCGAACTCGCAGGCATCGCCGCCATTGGGAAACAGCAGCGGCCAGCCGCCGGTATAGCGCGTCAGCCAGAGTGTCTCCTCGCGCGCCGCGCCCGGCTCGAGCGGCGTCGCCTCCGGCGCCCAGGGCACGGTGCCCAGCACCGACGCGCCGAGCCCCTTATGCTCGACCGCGGTGATGGTGCCGCCGACCTCCGGCGTGACCGTGATGCGGAGCTGCTCGTTCTGCAGCACCAATCGGCCGCTGCCGTGGTCCTTCATTTGATCGCCCCGGCCATCAGTCCCTGGATGAAGTATTTCTGGAACAGGATATAGAGGATCAGCATGGGCGCGCTCGCGATCACCATGCCGGCCATGGTGAGCGGGATCAGGGCCTCGTAGCGGCCCTGGAAGACGCTGATGCCCGCCATCAGGGTGCGCTTCGAATCGTCCTGGAGGAAGATGATGGCGATGATCAGGTCGTTCCAGACATAGAGCGCGTTGACCACCACCAGGGTCAGCAAAGCCGGGAGCGAGAGCGGCAGCACGATCTTCCACAGGATGAAGAGATCGTTCGCGCCGTCCATCCGGGCGGATTCGAAGAGCTCCCGCGGCAAAGTGCGGAAGAAGGTGGTGAGCAGATAGATCGAGAAGGGCGTGATCAGCCCGGCATAGATCACGATGGTGCCGCGGAAGGTGCTGATCAGATCGAGCTGGGTGTAAAGCACGAAGAGCGGCACGATCATCACGACGGGCGGCACCGCCATGAGCGCGGTGCTGATCGAGAAGAGGAGGCTCCGCCCCCGAAAGCGCATCAGGGCGATGGCATAGGCGCCGAGGCAGGAGACCACGGTGCTGAGCAGAACGGCGCCGATGACGAGGATCGCGCTGTTGCCCATCCAGTCGAAGATCGAGCTGTCGCTGATGAGGCTTTCGAATTGGTCGAGCACCAGCGCATGGGGCAGCCCGATCTTGTTGAAGGTGTACTCGTCCTGGCTCTTGAGGGAAGTCAGGATCATGAAGATCGACGGCACCAGCGCGAAGAAGGTCGCGGCCAGCAGGATGCCGTGCTTCAGCGCGCTATCGGGGCCCGTCTTTCCGCGGGTCACGCGCCGAGCTCCTGCTCATTGGCGCGCCGCCGGACCGCGAAGAGCGGGATGATCAGCAGCAGGGTCACGAGGAAGAGGAGAACCGAGACCGCCGAGGCGATACCCGGCAGGCTCGTGCGCACCAGCGCGTTGAAGATGTAGAACTCCACCACCATGGTCGAGGTGCCGGGCCCGCCGCGTCCGCTGCCGATCAGATAGACATAGGCGAAGACCGAGGAGAGCATGGTGATGACGCTGACCACCACATAGAACTCGATCACCACCTTCATCTGCGGCACCAGCACGTACCAGACCCGCTGCCACCAGGAAGCGCCCTCCAGCTTCGCCGCCTCGATCAGGGATTCATCGAGGCTGAGCAGCCGCGCCAGGAACAGGATGATGCCGAGAGCGGATTCCCGCCAGATGATGATGAGCATCACCGTCCATAGCGCGACATCGGAGGAGCCGATCCAATCCAGCGCCAGGAAATCGAGCCCCAGCCAGTTCAGCACCTCGTTCACGGGGCCGCTCAGCTGGAACATCTTCTTCATGACGACGGCGATGATCGGGATCGCCAGGATATAGGGCAGGAACAGGACGATCCGGTAGAGCTTCCAGCCTCGAATGCGCTCGTAGAGCACGATCGAGATCAGAAGCGACCAGATCACCATGGCGGGCACGGCCATGAGCAGGAACAGGTTGTGCCGCACGGAGTCCCAGAAGAGATCCTGGGACAGGATCAGCTCGTAGTTCCGGAAGCCGATCCACGGACCGTTGATGCCGCGCACCAGCTTGAAGCTGAACTCGAAGATGCGCACGAGCGGATAGCCGAAGACGAAGGCGAGCAGGACGACGAGCGGTAGGACGTAGAGATAGGGCGTGAACCTGGAATGTTGCTGCATGGCCGCTTCGTCGAAGCTTGAAGGAATCAGCAAGAAGCCCGGGCACATCGCTGCGCCCGGGCCCCGCGCTCAGGCGGATCTAGGCCGAGAGATCCTTGGCCCACTTCTTGTAATTGTCCACCATGTCCGGATTGAAATCGCGCCATTGCTTGGCGACCTTGTAGGCGAGATCGCCCGCCTGCTCGCCGGTGATCTTGCCCTGCACGACCTGCTGGGCCGTGGGCAGGAGAGCCTGATCGTAGAACTGGCCCGGCACGAGATTGGAGAGATAGGGAATGTTCTCGGATTCGCCCCAGCCCTTCCACATCGCCTTCACCGCCGGATCGGTGATGACCGAGGTA
>DATFRE010000141.1:0-11159 GCA_035263545.1 Dongiaceae bacterium | reverse complement strand
TAGATGTTGTTGAGCACATAGGACTCATGGCCATAGGCGACGGCCGGGTCCCAATCCTTCACGTCGATGCCGTCGACCACCGTCAGGGTGGTCTCCGCCCTGGCGGGTGCTGCCTGCCAGGCGACGGCGACGCAAGCCACGGCAAGCGTCGCCGCGGTCAGTTTCGAAAACATTCTCATGCTTGGCTCCATTCTCCCTGTTCGGCCCCGGACCGGCTCAGCCGGCCGCGCAGCCGCGATTGCTTGGGTCGACCGGGAGGCGCACCACCGCGCGGCGTCTGGCCGCAACGGGAGCGATTTGCATCCCGGATCGCCGATCACTGTCGTATTTGAGCGTCGCGCAGCTTTCCAGTGGCCACCATCTCTCATGTCCCGCCCCGGCTCTTTCCTCCCGCCGGACCCGAATCCGACGGATTACCTCCCTTGACCCCCATGGCTGCCTCCTCTGCCTGGCTCCGGCCCCTGCTGGAACCGCGCTCCATTGCCATCGTTGGTGCCTCCGAACGACCCGGCTCCTTCGGGCGCTCGACCCTGACCCAGGCGCTCGCCAACGGGTTCAAGGGCGAGATCTATCCGGTAAACCCCAATCAGCGGGAGATTCTGGGCCTCAAATGCTACCCCTCCCTCGCCGAGTTGCCGAGGGCACCCGATCTCGCCGTGCTTGCTGTGGCCAATTCCGGGCTGGAGGCACAGACCAGGCTCGCCATCGAGACCGGTTGCGGGTCTGCGACCATTTTTGCGAGCGCCTACCTCGAAGGGGACCACCCGCCCCTTCTGGCCGAGCGCCTGGGCGACCTGGCCCGGCATGCCGGCTTGCCGGTCTGCGGCGCCAATTGCATGGGCTTCTTCCATCCCGCCCGCAGCGTCAATGCCGGGTGGTACCCTGCCGGATTGGTCCCGCCGGGCCCGATCGGCCTCATCACCCATTCGGGCTCGCTGTTCCTGTCGCTCGCCGCCAATGATCCGCGGATCGGGTACAGCCTGATCGTCTCTCCGGGCCAGGAGCTCACCGTCACGGCCGCCGACTACATGCACTACATGCTGGAGGACGGCACGACGCGGGTGATCGCGCTGTTCCTGGAGACGGTGCGCAACCCCGCGAGCTTTATCGCCGCCCTGGAAAAGGCCAATGCCCGGGACATCCCGGTCGTCGCCGTGAAGGTCGGCAAGACCGCGGAAAGCGCCCGCCTCGCCCGCAGCCATTCCGGCGCCATCGCCGGCGACGACGCCGCCTATGAGGCATTGTTCGAGAAGTACGGCGTGCTCCGCGCCCGGATCGTCGATGAGCTGATGGCGACCGCCCTCCTCATGTCCCACGGCAAGCGGGTGGCGCGGGGTGGGGTCGCCGCCGTCCTCGATTCCGGCGGCGCGCGGGGCCTCTTCATCGACCTCGCCGACGAGCTCGGCGTTCCCATCGCCAAGATCTCGGCCGAGACCGAGCAGAAGCTTCGCGACCGCCTGGATTATGGGCTCGAGCCGGTCAATCCCGTCGATGCCTGGGGCACCGGTCATGACGCCACTGGGATCTTCCGCGATTGCCTCCAGGCCGTGGTCGATGATCCCGCCTCGGCGCTGGGCATCCTGATGACCGATGTCAGCAATGATGAGGATCCGGTGAGCGATGACTTCGCCCAGCTCACCGTCGATGTCAGCGAGAAGACCGGCAAGCCGATCATCATGGCCCATCATTGGACCCATCTGCGCGGGCGCCAGATCCTGGCCCGGATCGGGGCCAAGGGCGTGCTCAGCATCGAGGGCACCGAGACTCTCTTTCTCGCCATCCGCCACGCCTTCGCCCATCGCGACTTCCGCGCTTTGCCGCCGCTCGCCCTGCCGCCGCCCCCGGCACCCGCGATCCTCGCCCGCTGGCGCCAGCGCCTGGCGAAGCCCGAGGCGCTGGACGAGGCGGAGAGCCTGGCGCTGCTGGCGGATTTCGGCATCGCCAATCCCGGCTTCGCGATCGCCGGGTCGGCGTCCGAGGCGGTCGCGGCAGCGGGGCGCATGGGCCTTCCCGTGGCGCTCAAGACGGCAATGCCCGGCATCCACCATAAGAGCGAGGTGGAGGGCGTGCGCCTCGGGCTTGCGACGGCCGGGGAGGCGGCGCTGGCCTATGAGGATTTGACGCGGCGGCTCGGACCACGGGTGATCGTCGCTGCCATGGCGAAGCCCGGCATCGAGCTGGCCCTCGGCCTCGTCCAGGACAGCCAGTTCGGGCCGATCATGATGGTGGGGGCCGGCGGAACGCTGATCGAGGTGCTGCGCGACCGCCGGGTCGCCTTGCCGCCCCTGGACAGCCTGCGGGCGATGCGCCTTCTCGACCGGCTCAGGCTCCGACCGCTCCTGGATGGTCATCGGCGCCGGCCGGCCGCCGATCTCGAGAAGCTTGCCCTCGCGATCGCCCGCTTCTCGTTGCTCGCCGCCAGCTTGGGTGATCTGATCGGCGAGCTCGACGTCAATCCCCTGATCGCCGGCGCCGATGGCGTTGTGGCGGTCGATGCGCTCGTGCTGCCGCGCGCGGCAGCCAAGGAAAGCTAGAGGCCAGGATGGAAGCCTTCGACACGACCGACGACCGCGCCTTCCGCCACGAGATCCGCGCCTTCTTCCGGGAGAGCCTGCCCGAGGATGTCCGGCGGACGGTGATGACGGGCCTGCCCACCGGCCGCGAGATGGCCGATCGCTGGCACAAGGTCATGCTTGCCAAGGGCTGGGCTGCGCCGACCTGGCCGAAGGAGCATGGCGGCACCGGCTGGAGCCTGAAGCGGCAATATATCTTCGAGCAGGAGCGGGTCGCCGCCTGGGCGCCGGGTCCCCTGATCTTCAATATCGACATGGTGGGGCCGCTCTTCATCCGCTACGGCACCCCGGCGCAGAACGCCCGCTTCCTGCCGCGGGTGCTCTCGGGCGAGGATCATTGGTGCCAGGGCTTCTCCGAGCCCGGCTCCGGCTCGGACCTCGCCTCCCTCAAATGCCGCGCGGTGCGCAAGGGCGACCGCTACGTCATCAACGGCGCCAAGATCTGGCAGACCGCCGTCTACGAATCCGACATGATGTTCGGCCTGTTCCGCACCGATTCCTCCGGCCGCAAGCAGCAGGGCATCAGCGTGCTGGTGCTCCCGCTGGCGTCGAAAGGCCTCTCGCTCAGGCCCGTCCTGCTCCTCGACGGCATCGAGCGCGTCGCCCAATGCACCTTCGAGGATGTCGAGGTTCCGGTGGAGAATCTGATCGGCGAGGAGAATCAGGGCTGGAGCATCGCCAAATATCTGCTCACCCTGGAGCGGCTCGGGATTGCCGAGGTCGGCGCGTCGCGCGCCTGTCTCGGCCGGCTGAAGACGCTCGCCGGGGCCGAGATCCGCGGCAACGAGCCGCTGCTCCTGGAGCCGACGCTTCTCAAGGAGATCGCCGATGTCGAAGCCGATCTCGATGCCCTGGAAGCGACCGAGTATCGCTTCCTGTTCGATCCCCAATCGAACGGCGAGCTGGGGCCGGAATCCTCGATCCTCAAGATTCAGGGGACGCTCATCCGCCAGCGGCTGACGGAGCTCACCATGCGGGTGGCCGGGCCCTTCGCCCAGGAGACGGCAACCGATTTGCCCTCGAGCGCACCCGACGAGGCGCGAAGCTTCGCCGCCTGGGCGACGCGGCACTACTTCAATTTCCGCAAGATCTCGATCTATGGCGGCTCCAACGAGATCCAGCGCAATATCGTGGCCAAGGCCGTGCTGGGCCTCTGAGGACATGACGATGCAGCAGAGCTTCTTTCTCGGCGAGGACCAGCGGATCTTCCGCGAAAGCCTGGCGCGATGGCTGGAGGAGAACTGGTCGGTCCGCGAGCGCCAGCGCCACGGGGCCGAGGATCCCGGCTTCAGCCGGGAAGCCTGGAAGGGCTTGGCGGAGATCGGCGCCCTCGGCGCTTTCCTGCCCGAAGAGGCCGGGGGTGCGGGCGGCGGCGGGCTCGAGCTGATGATCGCCATGGAGGCCTTCGGGCGCGCTCTCTTTGCGAGTCCTTTCCTCTCCAGCGTGCCTCTGGCGAGCCCGCTGCTCTCTGCCGGAGGCCGGCAAGCGCAGGCTCTGCTGGAGAAGATCGCCGGTGGCGCGGCGATCGTGACCGTCGCTTTGACCGAGCCCCGCGGGCGCTACGACCTGAATCATGTCGAGACGCGGGCGGAGCGCCGCGGCAAAGGCTACCGTCTCTCGGGCACCAAGCGGGGCGTGCCCTATGCCGCCGCGGCCGATTGGATCGTCCTTCCCGCGCGCAGCTCCGGCGAGGCGCGCGAGGGCCACGGCATCACTCTTTTCCTGGTCGAGGCCGGGCGCAAGGACCTGAGCCTTCGCTCCCACACCACGGCCGATGGCGGACGCGCCGCCGATCTCGATCTCCGCGCGCTGGCGGCGGAGGAGTCGGATGTGCTGGGAGAGCCCGGCAAGGGCCTGGAGCTGCTGCAGCGCGCGGTCGACCTCGCCATTCTTGCCCAATGCGCCGAGGCGGTCGGCGCCATGCGGAAGCTCCAGGAGAGCACCGTCGCCTATGCCAAGACCCGCGAGCAGTTCGGCCAGACCCTCGGCTCCTTCCAGGCGCTCCAGCACCGGATGGTCGATATGTTCGCGGCCGCGGAGAGCTCGGCCTCGCGCGTCCAGGCGGCACTCGCACGGATCACAGGACCGGCGAGCCCGGTCGATCCGCGCGATGCGATCCTCACCAAGCTCTATGTCGACAAGGCCGCGCGGTTCGTGGGGCAGGAGGCGGTGCAGATCCACGGCGGCATGGGCATGACCGACGATCTCGATGTGGGCCATCACTTCAAGCGGCTGAGCATGATGGCGCTGACCTTCGCCGACCAGGGTAAGCTCGACGAGCGCTACCGCGATTTGCAAGGATCGCGCCCCTAAGCGGCGCCGACGGAACCGGGAGGAGCCAATCGTGACTCAGCTGTCGAAAACGGTATCTCTCGAGCGGCGTGGCGAGATTGCGCTTCTGTGGACCGACAATCCGCCGGTCAACGCCATCGGCCAATCCGTCAAGGCCGGCCTCCATGCGGGGCTGGCGGAGATCGCCCGCGATCCTGCCATCAAGGCTGGTATCCTGATCTGCCGGGGGTCGAGCTTCTTCTCCGGCGCCGACATCACCGAGTTCGGCCAGGCAGAGCAGCCGCCGAGTTGGCTCGACTTCGATCGCGGCCTCGATCTCTCCGAGAAGCCGATCATCGCGGCGATCCACACCCGGGCCTTCGGCGGCGGGCTGGAGGTGGCACTCGCATGTCACTACCGCCTCGCCGACAAGGCGGTCGTCTTCGCCTTTCCCGAGGTCGGGCTCGGCATCATCCCGGGCGGCGGCGGCACCCAGCGCTTTCCCCGGGTCGCGGGATTCGAAGCGGCCCTCGATATCATTTCGAGCGCCAGGATCTTCGGCACCGAGGAAGCCCTCAAGCTCGGCGTTATCGACCGCGTCACCGAGGGCGATCTCGAGGCGGCGGCCATCGGCTTCGCTCGTGAGATTCTTGCCAAGGGGATCAAGCCGGCGGACTTGCCCCGCGCGCGCAACCGGACCGCCGAGATCGAGGCTGCCCAGGCGAATCCAGGGATCTTCGCCAAGGCCCGCGAGACCGCGCGTCGGCGCTTCCGCGGCTTTCAGGCGCGCCAGCGCGCCATCGATGCCATCGAGAACACGCTCACGATGCCCTTCGATGAGGGCTTCAAGGCGGAGATCGCCATCTTCGATGCCTGCGTCCAGACCCCCGAGCATCGGGCCCTCAGCCATATGTTCTTCGCCGAGCGCGAAGCGCGTCGGGTCCCCGATCTGCCCAAGGGCACGGCGGGGCGCGAGATCGTCCGCGTCGCGGTCGTCGGCGGCGGCACCATGGGCCGGGGCATCACCCTTGCCTTCGCCGATCGCGGATTCCCGGTGCGGCTGATCGAGGTCAACCCCGAGGCCCGCGACAAGGCGCTGGCCTATTGCCGCAAGGAGATCGAGGCGGGCCTCGCCAAGGGCCGCATGTCTGACGCGGAGGCCAAGGCCCGCATCGCCCGCATCACCGGCGGGACGAGCCTGGCGGAGGTCGCCGGCGCCGATCTCGTCGTCGAGGCGGTGTTCGAGGATATGGATCTGAAGAAGAAGGTCTTCGCCGAGCTGGACCAGGCCGCATCCGCGGGCGCCGTGCTCGCCTCCAACACCTCGAATCTCGATATCGACGAGATCGCCGCGGCCACGAAGCGCCCCGCCGATGTGGTGGGCATGCATTTCTTCAGCCCGGCCAACATCATGAAGCTGCTGGAGATCGTGCGCGGCGAGAAGACCGGCGCCGATGTGCTGGCGACCGCGCTCGCGGTGGCCAAGGCCATCGCCAAGCAGCCGGTGGTGGCCAGGGTCTGCGACGGCTTCGTTGCCAACCGGGCTTTCGACACCTATTGGCGCGAGGCCGAGTTTTTGGTCGAGGAAGGCGCCAGCCCCTACGAGGTCGACAAGGTGCTCTACGAGTTCGGCATGCCCATGGGGCCCTTCGCCGTCGCCGATCTCGTCGGCCTCGATGTCGGCCAGCTGATCCGCAAGCGTCAGCGCCTGAAGCTGCCCCAGGGGGTGCGCTATTCGACCATCGAGGACGATATTGTCGCGCTCGGCCGGCTCGGCCAGAAGAGCGGCGCCGGCTGGTATCGCTATGACGCCAATGCCCGGTCCGGCACACCGGATCCGGCCATCGAGGAAGTGATCGCCGCCAATCGCCGGCAGAAGGGCTTCACGCCACGCAAGATCACGCCCGAGGAGATCGTCGCGCGCTGCATCTACTCTGTGATCAACGAGGGCGCCAAGGAGATCGAGGAGGGTATTGCCATCCGCTCCTCCGATATCGATGTCGCGGCCGTCTACGGCTTCGGCTTTCCGAGTTGGCGCGGCGGACCCATGCGGTATGCCGATGAGGTCGGCACGGGCGTTGTCGCCGCCGCCGTCCAGCGCTTTCACAACGCCCAGGGCTATTGGTGGCAGCCGTCGAAGCTGCTGCTGGAGCTCGCCCGCGACGGGCGCAAATTCGCCGCAGATTGAGACCAGACCTCAAGGAGAAACCCATGGCCGACATCGCCATCGTCTCGACCGCCCGCACACCGATCGGCAAGGCCTATCGCGGCGCCTTCAACCTGACCCATGGCGCCACCCTGGCCGGCCATGCGGTCCAGCATGCCGTGGCCCGCGCCGCGGTCGACCCCGCCGAGGTCGACGACGTGGTGATGGGCTGCGCCATGCCCGAAGGGGCGACCGGCTATAACATCGCGCGGCTGGCGGCGCTGCGCGCCGGCCTGCCGGTGACGACCAGCGGCACCACCATCGACCGGCAATGCTCGTCAGGGCTCCAGGCCATCGCGCTCGCTGCCTATCGCGTGCAGAACGAGGGCGCCAAGGTCACGGTGGGAGGCGGCGTGGAATCCATCAGCCTGGTCCAGGACCCCGAGGGCGAGGGCTTCGTGACCGAGGCGTGGCTGCAGGCGCACAAGCCCGAGGTCTGGATGAGCATGATCGATACGGCCGAGACGGTGGCCAAGCGCTACGGCATCGCCCGCGATCGCCAGGACGAGTTCGCCCTGGAGAGCCAGCGTCGCAATGCCGCCGCCCAGCAGCGCCGGGCCTTCGCCGACGAGATCGTTCCCATGACGGTGGTGAAGGAGGTCGTCGACCGCAAGACCGGCGAAAAATCCCGCGAGACCGTGACTCTGAAGGGCGATGAGGGCCCGCGCGCCGATACCACGCTGGAAAAGCTCGCCTCTCTGAAGCCGGTGATGGGCGAGGGCTTCGTCGTCACCGCCGGCAATGCCTGCCAGCTTTCCGACGGGGCATCCGCCAGCGTTCTGATGGAGCTCAAGGAGGCGGAGAAGCGCAATATGAAGCCGCTCGGAATCTTCCGCGGCTTCGCCGTCGCCGGCTGCGAGCCGGACGAGATGGGCATCGGCCCTGTCTTCGCCGTGCCGAAGCTGCTGAAGCACCACGGCCTCAAGGTCGAGGATATCGATCTCTGGGAGCTGAACGAGGCTTTCGCCGTCCAGGTTCTCTATTGTCGCGACAAGCTTGGCATTCCGGCAGATCGCCTCAACGTCAATGGCGGTGCGATCGCCGTCGGCCATCCCTATGGCATGACCGGTGCGCGCCTGGCAGGCCATCTCCTGATCGCGGGCCGCCGCGCCAAGGCGAAGCTCGGGGTCGTCACCATGTGCATTGGCGGCGGCATGGGGGCTGCCGGGCTCTTCGAGATCATTCCCTGAGCGGACGAGCAGGGTTCAGACCACCAGATGAAAATCTATATCAGTGCCGATATCGAAGGTGTCGCCGGCATCACCAATTGGGAGGAAGCGCGCAAAGAGCACGCGACATATCCCGAGTTCCGCGAGGCGATGACCGCCGAGGTGGTCGCGGCGTGTGAAGGCGCGATCGCCGCCGGGGCAAGCGAGATCGTCATCAAGGACGCCCATGGCAGCGGCCGCAACATCATCGCCGCAAGGCTGCCGGAATGCGTGCGTCTCATTCGCGCCTGGAGCGGCCATCCCCTCTGCATGGTGCAAGAGCTGGACGAGAGCTTCGATGCGATCATGTTCTTGGGATATCACTCAAAGGCCGGGAGCGACGGCAACCCCCTCGCCCATACGCTTGCCCTGAAGGTGCATCGCCTTGCGATCAACGGCGAAACCGCCTCCGAGCTGGTCATGCACAGCCTCGCCGCAGCCATGTTCAAGGTGCCGGTCGCCTTCGTCTCGGGTGACAAGGGCATATGCCGCGACGCCGTCGCCCTCAACGCGAACATCGCTACCGTGGCGGTGACCGAGGGCATCGGCCCCTCCACCATCAGCATCGTCCCGCGCCGCGCCCATGCCCTGATCAAGGAGGGCGTGCGGACGGCCCTTGCCCGCGATCTCACCCCCTGCCGCATCGCCCTGCCCGAGGCCTTCACCCTGGAGATCACCTATGGCAATCCGGTCGATGCCTATGGCGCCTCCTGGTACCCGGGCATGACCAAGACCGGGCCGCAGACCGTGCGCTTCGAAACACGAAGCTATTTCGAGGTGCTGCGGGCTATCCGCTTCGTGGTCTGAGGCGCCGCTACTTCGTCCCCATTACCGTGACAGCCCGCCAGCCGGCGGTCGGCGGATCGGCCTGACAGTCGCGGCAGCATTCCAGCAGCATCGCCGAGGGCGCATCACCGCGCGGCCGCATCTGGATCACCCGTTCGAAGCCGGCGATCGCCTCGGCCCAGCGGAGGTCGCGATACGCAGCGAGCGCCGCTTCGTAGACTCTGACCCAGGCGTCGTCCACCGCGGCGGCCTCCTCCGCCATACCGAGGAGCTCGAAGATCGCCACCTCCTCCAGGCGGCCATAGACGGTGACGGTATCCAGCTCGCGCACGCGGATCGCAGCACCGGCGGCGCGGCGGGTCGCTTCCCCGATTATGATTTCCGTCCCGTAGACCTTATTCACCGCCTCGAGCCGGCTGGCGAGGTTCACCGCATCGCCGATCACCGTGTAGTTGAGCCGCTCCTCGGATCCGATATTGCCCACCAGCATGACGCCGGTATTGATGCCGATGCGCAAATGAAGGGTCGCCCCCTTGCCTTCGGCCCCGGGAACACGGATCTCCGTCAAGGCCCGGCGACAGGCGAGCGCCGCGCGGCAGGCGGCCTCAGCCGGATGCTCATGCGGCTTGGGTGCCCCCCAGAAAGCCATCACCGCGTCGCCGATGAACTTGTCGATGGTGCCGCTCTGGGCGGTGATTACGTGGGAAGCCCCGCTCAGATATTGCGTCAGCACCGGCACGATCTCCGTCCCCAGCCGCTCGGAAAGCGCGGTGAACCCCACGAGATCGGCGAAGAGCACTGTCAGGGTCTGCTGCTGGCCGCCGGGCTTGGCCTCGATGCCCTGGGAGACCAGGGTCCGCACCAGCTCCGTCGGCAGATATTTCTGGAAGGAGGTGAGCCCCTGGGCCATCTGCATCATCGCCGCCGAGAGATCGTCCAGCTCGCGCAAGGGGGAGGCGACGCGGGCGATGCGCTCCAGGCGGAAACTCTCGATGTGGTGCAGGTCGCGGGCGATGCGGAGCAGCGGCCGGCCGATCAGCCGGTCTGCGAGCAGGATCGCCGCCAGGATCATGGCCAGGGTAAAGCCGGCGACATACCAGAGCAGGCGACGCGTGTTGCGGTCGATATTGGCAAGAAAATCCTGCTCCGGGATCACCGTCACGATCTTCCAGTCTCGGAAGTCGAGCGGCGTGACGGTGACGAAGTACACCGCGCCATCCCCGGCGCGGTAGGGATCGAGGGTGAGCGGGGTCATCGATTTGTAGGCCGAGAGCTGCATCCGGTGCGCTGCCATCGCATCCCGCGCCACCGCCAGGAGAGGGCTTTGCTTCGCATCGATGGAATCGAGGTTTCGCATATGGCCCGACTCCTCCGCCGCACGCTGGGCAGGCTCGGGCGAGGCCATGATGTTGTCCGCCCCGTCGATGATGGCGACGGTGCCGGTCTGGCCGACGGGAACGCCGGTCAGGAAGCGCGACAGCCGGCCGAGCTCGATGGTGACGTCGACTACGCCGATGAAGCGGTCGTAGAGCCAGAGCTGGTTCGAAAGATTGATCCCCGGTTGATGCCGGCCCGGAAAACCCGTTGTCTGGCTCCATTCCGAACTGTTCGAGCGCAGGGCCTTCAGGTACCAGGTCTGATTCAGCACCGTATAGCTCGTCGGCTGGAAGTTGCGGTCGATGAAGCGCGGCTCTTGGGGCTCAGGAACGTAGCGATCGATGCGGAGCTTGGCCTGATGCAGCAGCGGGTTTTGCTGCACCTCGACCATCTGGACCAGATCCTCGTTCACCCTCTGGGTGCCGAAGAAATCGCCGGTCGGCCAGCCGAAGGCGATCCAGGAGAGCTCGGGCTGGGCCTGCAACAAGGCGTAGAAGATGAATTCGCGCTTGCCTTCATCCCCCGGCGTGATGGCGCCCTGGAAGAAGATGGAGCGTACCGCCTCCTCCGTCGCCAGGGCGTTGCGCCTGATATCGAGCAGCTTGCCGCTGATGGAATTGGCGATCTGGGCGTTGAGCTGCCCCGCCACATCGGTGACGTTCTTTCGAGCCGTCAGGCTCCAGGAGATATGTATCAGCAGCGCCGTGCCGAGGACGCTGAGGAGAATGAACAGCGTCA
>DATFRE010000140.1:0-4467 GCA_035263545.1 Dongiaceae bacterium | reverse complement strand
GCCCTTCTCACCCGCACGAATTGGCGCTGGAGTTATCTTGCGGTCGCGATTGCGGCCCTGGTCATGGCCGGCGCCGTCCTCCTCTTCGTCGCACCCGCCCCGGCGCGGGGCCGGCAGCACCGGTATGACGAAGTGCCCCTCATCGGCGAGACGCTCAGGCTCTTCCGCCTGCCGGTCTGAAGGATGCTCGATCGCATCGGTCGCCCTCCGGGTATGGTCGCTTTCCAGGCTCAGAGCGGACCTCGTTCGCGCCCCATGCCACGTCGCAGAAGGACCATTAGCGGTCGTCTACCCGAATGGCTCGGCAACCTCCTTTCCGGCGAGTGACGCCGACAGCGTCTTGCTCCATTCTGGTGCCATCGACAAGTTGCATACTCAGAAGCCGTGGCGGGAGGAGACCGCGAGTAGGATACTGATCGGAATATGGAGGCGCTTCATCTCGGCGGCATGGTCCTGTCGGGCTGGCTAACCGACCGGATGAACCGGCCGCTGCTGCTGGGCGCGATCTATATCGTCCGCGGGCTCGCCTTCATCCTGCTGATCTGGGCCGCCCGCGACATCTCCCTGCTCTTCGCCTTCGCGGTCCTCTTCGGCCTCTTCGACTACTCCACCGTGCCGGTCACCGCGAGCCTGGCGGCGAGCCATATCGGGCTGCGCTCTCTCGGCCTCACCATGGGCTCCTCTCGGCGGGCCATTCCGTGGGCGCAGCGCTCGGCGCCGAGCTCGCAGGGGTGCTCTATGACCTGGTCGCGCAGTATTTCTGGGTCTGGATCGCCGCCTTTGGCCTGGCGATCCTGGCGGGCCTGCTGAGCTTTGCCATCGGCGAGGACCGCAAGCCCAGCCTTGCCCTCGGCACCGCCCATTGAAAATCGCTATAGTCCGGTAACAAGGTCGAAAGCGGAGCCTCACGTGCAGATCGAGATCGTCGAACGCCTGCCGGCGAAGCCGCCGGTCCTCGTTATCGGTGCCCATGCGGGCCGCCAGCTCACCCCTTTCGCCGCATCCCTCGACAAGAGGCAGGGCGGCACGCTTCGCCGCGCCATGCAGGCCGGGCGGTTCACCGGCGAGCGCGACCAGCATCTCGATTTCGTTGCTCCTGGCGAGGCGGCGAGCCGGCGGCTGATCCTTGTCGGCCTTGGCCGGCGCCAGGACTTGGCCGCGCTGACGGCCGAGGAGATCGGCGGGCGGATCGAGAACATCCTGGCCGCCCTCGGCGAGGACGATGCCGCTATCGCCCTCGATCTGCCGGGGGATATAGCGGCCCATCTCGCCCTGGGCGCGCGGCTTGGCGGCCAGCGCTTCCTCAAGTTCCGCACCCGCAAGCGCCCCGGAGATCCGGCTGTCGTCTGCCGCCTCGCCATTTTCGCCAAGGCGGGCGGCAAGCTTCGCCGCAGCCTCGATC
Organism: Dongiaceae bacterium; assembly: GCA_035263545.1. Classification (GTDB taxonomy): domain Bacteria; phylum Pseudomonadota; class Alphaproteobacteria; order Dongiales; family Dongiaceae; genus DASXQK01. Next base: position 3,065 of record DATFRE010000140.1, on the reverse strand, counting down.
GCCTCGAGGCGGTCGCCACCGGCGTGGCCACGGCACGGGGCCTGGTGAACGAGCCGGCCAATGCTCTGGGGCCGGAGGAGTTCGCGCGCCGCGCCCGCGGGCTTCAGCGCCTCGGCGTCAAGGTCGAGGTGCTGGAGGAGCCGCAGCTGCGCCGCCTGGGCATGGGCGCGCTGCTGGCGGTCGGCAGCGGCAGCGCCCGCCGGCCGCGCCTGCTGGTGCTGCGTTGGAAGGGCCGGGGCGTCAAAGCGGGGAAGGGGCCGCTCGCCTTCGTCGGAAAGGGCGTCTGCTTCGATGCCGGCGGCATCTCGATCAAGAAGGCCGCGGGCATGGAGGAGATGCACACGGACATGGCCGGGGCCGCCGCCGCCGTCGGCGCCATGCAGGTCCTGGCGCTGCGTAAGGCACCGGTGGAGGCGGTAGGGGTGGCGGCATTGGTGGAGAACCTGCCCTCGGAGCAGAGCTACCGTCCCGGCGACATCGTCAAGAGCATGTCGGGCGAGACGGTCGAGGTGATCAATACCGATGCCGAGGGACGGCTCATTCTGCTCGATGCGCTCTACTACACGGCCCAGCGCTTCAAGCCGCGGGCCATGGTCGACCTCGCCACCTTGACCTACGCGGTGGGAGCGGCGTTGGGCCGGCTCCATGCCGGCCTGCTCTGCAACGACGAGATCCTGGCCAGGCGGCTGGTGGTGGCGGGTCAGGCCACCGGCGAGCGCCTCTGGCGTCTGCCCCTGGACGAGGGCTATGACCGCAATCTCGACTCCAATGTCGCCGATATCCGCCAGATCGCGCCCGACAATCAGCTGGCCGATGCCGTCCATGGCGCCCAGCTCCTGCAGCGCTTCGTGGGCAAGACTCCCTGGGCCCATCTCGACATCGCCTATACCGGCATGTTCGTCCTCAAGGAGGCACCGACCCAGCCCAAGGGCGGCACGGGCTTCGGCGTTCGCCTTCTCGACCGGCTGGCCGAGAGCTACGAGGGGTAGGCCCGTCCAAACCTCGTCATCCAAACTTCAAGCCCGAGTCACCGAATCTTCTCCGGGGCCATGGCCTGATCCTCCGATCCGGCGCGGCTGACCGCAGCCTCGCCGGCGAAGCGGTGCGGCGGCGGCCCACGGAGGCACTGGGTCGCCGTTCACCGCTTCATCCCCACCGATCCCGGTTATCCACCGATCATCGCCGCGCCGTCGCGGAGATGTCATCTCATCGTCATCGCTCCGTCCTAGATTGCCCGCCACCCACTGACGGGACCCAGATTGGGGAAGGAAAGGAACATGAAGACGAAATCCCTGCTGCTTGCCGCGGGCCTGCTCGCGGTTCTTGGCGCCGGCGCCGCCCGGGCCGATGACGTGGTGACCATCTACAGCGCCGACGGCCTGCATGACGGCTCGCCCAATTGGTATCAGACCCAGTTCGACGCCTTTACCAAGGCGACGGGCATCAAGGTGCAATATGTCGAGGGCGGCTCGGGCGTCGTCGTCGACCGCGTCGCCAAGGAGAAGAGCAATCCCCAGGCAGACGTGCTGGTGACCCTGCCGCCCTTCATCCAGAAGGCCGCGGCCGACGGGCTGCTGCAGCCCTTCACGCCGGCCGGCGCCGACCAGATCCTGGCGAGCGAGAAGGACCCCAAGGGCACTTACTACGCCCTGGTCGATAACTACACCTCCTTCATCTACAACACGAAGGTCCTGGGCGACGCACCGAAGAGCTTCGCCGATCTCCTCGACCCCAAGTTCAAGAACAAGATCCAGTACTCGACCCCCGGCCAGGCCGGCGACGGCACCGCGGTCATGCTGCTGGTCAACCAGGTCTATGGCGGCAAGGACCAGGGGTTCGACTATCTACAGAAGCTGCAGGCCAATAACTGTGGCCCATCCTCCTCGACCGGCAAGCTAACGGCGCTGGTCAACAAGGGCGAGCTCTGGGTGGCCAATGGCGATCTGCAGATGAACATCTCGCAGATGTCGGACAATCCGAACATCAAGGTCTTCTGGCCGGCGGGCCCGAGCGGCGAGCGCACCGCGCTCTTCCTGCCCTATTACATCGGCCTGGTGCAGAACGCGCCGCATGCCGATGCCGGCAAGAAGCTGATCGAGTTCCTGCTGAGCAAGGATGCCCAGATGCAGGTGAGCGCGATCGCCCAGGGCATGCCGGCGCGCAAGGACGTGACGCCCACGGACAACAACTTCAAGCAGCTCCAGGCGATGATGGACGGCGTGAAGGTCTGGACCCCCGACTGGGACCAGGTCCTCGCCAACCTGAAGGCCGATGTCGCCAAATGGCATGAGGTGACCGGCAGCTGAGCCGGCGGTAGTCTTTCCCTCTCCCGTGCTTCGGCACGGGAGAGGGGCAGGACCTATCGGCACCCGTCAGGCGTCAACCCATCGGAAGAGTTGAGCGAATGGCTCCCGTCGACGTGGCGATCGATCGCGCAGCTGCAGGCACGGCGTCATCGGGGCTGGTTGGCCAGGGTATGGGCATCGGCTTCGACAGCGTCACCGTCGCCTATCGCGGCCTGGCGGTGCTGAAGGACCTGACCCTCACCGTCCATCCCGGCGAGATCCTGGCTATCATCGGTCCGTCGGGCTCCGGCAAGACCACGGCGCTGCGCGCCGTCGCCGGCTTCGTCCGCCCCACCGGCGGGCGCGTGCGCATCGGCGAGAGGGACGTGACCGATCTTCCGCCCTATGCCCGCGATCTCGGCATGGTGGTGCAGAACTACGCCCTCTTTCCTCATATGAAGGTGGAGGAGAACGTCGCCTTCGGCCTCCGGGCGCGCCGGGCTCCGGAAAGCCTGGTGCAGGAGCGCATCCGCGAATCCCTGCGCATGGTAGGGATGAGCAACTTTGTCGGCCGCTATCCGCGCCAGCTTTCCGGCGGGCAGCAGCAGCGCATTGCCATCGCCCGCGCGCTCGCCATCCGCCCGAGCGTGCTCCTCCTCGACGAGCCGCTCTCGGCGCTGGATGCCCAGATCCGCCGCAACATGGTGGAGGAGCTGGCGCGTCTCCATCGCGAGCTGCCGGGCCTCACGGTGCTCTATGTCACCCATGACCAGACCGAGG
>DATFRE010000139.1:0-5514 GCA_035263545.1 Dongiaceae bacterium | reverse complement strand
GGACCCCCCACCCCAACCCTCCCCCGCAAGGGGGGAGGGGGAAGAAAGCTGTTGTCGCCATCCAACTTGCCTGAATGTCGCAGTGCTTCGAGGCGCTTCGAGAGGGAATCAGAGGGCAAAGAAAAAACCCCGCCGGAGCGGGGTTTTCCCTCAGAGAGAAGCGCCTAGTTGGGGCTTCAGAGACTCAAACTTCAAAGACTCGGGGCTTCAGAGAACCGATTCGACCCACTCGCGAAGCTTGTTCTTCGGCAGGGCGCCGATCTTGGTCGCCGCCACCTGGCCGTCCTTGAACAGCATCAGAGTGGGAATGCCGCGCACGCCGTACTTCTTCGGCGTCTGCGGATTCTCGTCGATATTCATCTTCGCCACGGTGAGCTTGCCGGCGAGCGAGCCCGCCATCTCCTCGAGCGCCGGGGCGATCATCTTGCAGGGGCCGCACCACTCGGCCCAGAAATCCACCAGAACCGGCTGGCCGGACTTCAGCACATCCTTCTCGAAGCTCTGGTCGGAAATCTTGGTGGTCGCGCCATTGGCGGCAGCGCCCTGGGTGGTGACCGTTTCAGGTGAGCCCATCATCCCTTCCTTATCTTGTCCTGGAGCGACGCCCCTGAACCGGGGCCGCCGTCGCCCCTAGAAGGTAGAAAGACGGGAGGGTCCGGTCAAGGCAGGTATCGGTCCAGCAGGCCTCCCGGCAGCTCCATGAGCCGGGGGCCCTCGGTCCAGACCAGAGCTGAGCGTATTGATTTACCTGGATAAATTTTGCCAAGCGCCTGGCGATAGGCTGCCATCTGGCGCAGGTATGGCTCCGGGGTCTCCGCCGGGGTCCTGGGCGCCGGCCGGTTGGTCTTGAAGTCGACCAGCAGCACCTCGGTTTCGGTCACGAGCAGCCGATCGATCTGGCCGGCCAGGGCAAGCCCGCCCTCGAGCTCGCCCACCAGCGGGGCTTCGGCCCGGCTTCCGGGGCCGAAGAGCGGGGCGAAATCGGGATGGGCGATGAGGCCGAGAGTCTCCGCCGCCATCTCCTGGCGAAGCTCGGGTGCGAGATCGGGGGCGCGGCTGGCGAGATATTTCCGCGCCGCTTCGGCCCGCGAAGCGGGCGGCAGATCCGGCAAAGTCTGCAGCAGGCGGTGGATGAGCCGGCCGCGTCGGAAGCGGATATCGGCCTTGCCCTGCAGTGGCGCCAGCACGCCCGGCTCCTCCGCGAGGCGCGAGGGCGCGAGAGGCCGCTGCGGCAGAGGCTCCGGTGGCGGGGGCAAAGAGGACCAGGCCTCCCGGGGTGCGGCGACCGGCTGGGTGCCGCGATGGCGCCCCTGATCGCGCTCAGGCGGCGCCGTCTGGGGCTGGCCGAGGACCAGGCTCTCGCCCTGCCACCCCGCCTCAGGGCCTAGCTCCGGGACGCTGTCGAAGGGAGCGCTCTCCGCTTTGGCGGCAAGGCCGTCGCGGATCAGCTCATACCAGGTCCCCTCGGCCGGCTGCCGCTCGCCCCGCCAGCCGCTGATATAGAGCCGATCCTCCGCCCGGGTGAGGGCGACATAGAGGAGGCGCCGCTCCTCCTCGGCGATCTTCGCCTTGACCTCGTTGCGCGCGTCGAGCGCCAGCGCCTCGTCGTCATCAACTCGCGGCGACCAGAGGAGCAGCTCGTCGGCGCCCGGCCGCACCCAGAGCCGCCGCGTCGGCTGGTTCGGGCGATAGAGGGTATCGGGCAGGAAGACGATGGGCGCCTGCAGCCCCTTGGCGCCATGGACCGTCATGATGCGCACGAGGCCGGGGCCGGCGGGCTCGCTCTCCCGCTTGATCTCCACCTCGTCATGGACCAGCCAATGGAGGAAGCCCTGGAGCGAGGGAAGATGCTCGCGCTCATAGGCGAGTGCCAAGCTCATGAACTCGGAGACCGGGTCGCTCGCCTCCGGCCCCAGGCGGCCGAGAAGCTTCAGTCTGCCGCCATGGCGCCCGAGAAGCTCGGCATAGAGCTCGTAGGGCGGCAGGAAATCGGCCCGGGCGAGAAAGCCAGCGAGCGCCGCATCGGTCTCGGCATATGGAGTCTCGGGATCTTGTGCGCGCCGGCGCAGCTCCTCCCAGAGCGAGCCCTTGCGGCCATGGGCGAGGGAGAAGAGCTGCTCCTCGCTCCAGTCGAAGAGCGGGCTTTTCAGCAGAACCGCCAAATTGAAATCATCCTCGGGCAGCAGCAGGAACTGGCCGAAGGCGACGAGGTCCATGACCGCGAGCTGCTCGGTGAGGCGCATGCGATCGATGCCGGCGACCGGCACCTGGAGGGTCTTCAGCTCGCGCACCAGGGCATCCACCAGCTCGTCGCGATGGCGCACGAGGATGAGGAAATCGCCGGGCCGGACCGGACGGTCGCGGCTTTCAAGAATCTCGCCGCGCTCGAGCATGGCCTTGATCCGGCGCGCGATCAGCTTCGCCAGCCGCTCCCGGGGCGAATCGCCGGCGCGGCGCTCGCGCGGCGGGCGCCATTCGGGATCGGGCGCGCGCGGGAGCGGCTCGGCCAGCGGCCAGAGCTCGACATGGCCCGCCTGCCCCATCCGCGCCGCCTGGTGGAGGATCGGCTCGCCATCGAGGCTGACTCCGGCCTGTGCGGAAGCCTGCGCAAAGACGGCGTCGACCGCGTCGAGCACCGCCTCCGTCGAGCGGAAGGAGACGGTGAGCGGCACGATCTCCAGGCGCTTTTCCAGAGCTTCGAGGCGGCGCTGGAAATGCAGGCGCATGGCCTGAAACTCGGCGGGATCGGCACCCTGGAAGCTGAAGATCGATTGTTTGACATCGCCCACGGCAAAGACGGTGCGCGGACCAGGCCGCGCGCCCTCGCCCACGAAGAACTCCTCCGCCAGCAGTGCCACGATCTGCCATTGGACCGGACTTGTGTCCTGCGCCTCGTCCACCAGGATGTGGTCGATTCCGCCATCGAGCTTGAACAGCACCCAGGGCGCGATGCCCGGCGTTTCCAGCAGCCGGCGCGCCGCCAGCACCAGGTCTTCATAGTCGAGGGCAACATGGCTTTCCTTGAGGACGGTGTAGCGCCGGATCATCTCGTCGCCCAGAGTCAGGAGCGCGGCGGTCGATTCCGCGAGCCGCGCGGCGCGGCGCCGGGCCAGCAGATCGATGACGCGCTGGCCCTCAGCCGTCAGGACCTCGAGGATATCGGGCATCAGCGCGGTCACGGGCTTGGTGGCAAGCCGCTTGAGAAGCTCGCCCTCGTTCGTCAGGAAGGCACCGGAATAGGCATCGAGCTCGTCGATCCGTTCGGTCGGCCCGGCATCGAGCCAGACAGTAATCTTCTCTCCTCGCGGCTGGTCGGTCTTCTCGCTGCCCCGGGCCAGCGCCTTCGCGGCGCGGCGGAGGGCTGGCCCGTCATACGCGGCCTCGGCGACGCCGGCCGAGCAGATGCTCGTCTCGTCCTCCTCGGGCCGAAGACCGACTGCCGCGCGGGTCGTGGCGATCAGCTGCGCAAGATCGCCCTGGCGCTCGATCAGTTTCACGATCCGGCCGCGGGCGCGGATGAGCCCGGCGAGAAGCTCGGCGAAATCCTGCTCGTTCACGCGGCTGCTCACCACGGCGAGCGCGCGGGCGAGGTCGAGGCCCTCCTTATTGCCGGCCTCCTGGAGCATGGCGTCGCGCGCCTCGGCGAGGAGCTCCTCGCTCCCGCGCTCGTCGATCAGCTCGAAATGCGGCGCGATCCCGGCCTCGAGCGGAAAGCGGCGCAGCAGCGATTGGCAGAAAGCGTGGATCGTCATGATGCGAAGCCCGCCGGGCGTATCGAGGACGCGGGCGAAGAGGGAGCGCGCCAGATCGCGTTCCGCATCGCTGGCCGTGCGGCCGAGCAGGTCTTCCAAGGCCTTGGCGAGAGCCAGCTCCTCCATGGCTGCCCAGAGGGCGAGATGCTCGGCGATGCGGTTTGCCATCTCCGCCGCCGCGGCCTTGGTGAAGGTGAGGCAGAGCAGCCGCTCCGCCGCGCATCCCGCCAGCAGCAATCGAAGAAAGCGCTGGGTCAGCACCGTGGTCTTGCCGGTGCCCGCCGAGGCCGCGACCCAGACACTGTCGGCCGGTGCCGCCGCCCGACGCTGGGACAGGACGGCGCTCTGCTGCGCCGTCATATGGGCCGATCGCGTCACAGCGGCCCCACCGCCCATTCGTTGCGCCGCGAGAGATGATCGTAGCGGTCGAAGGCGGGCAGGTAGTCGGGATCGGGCACCGGCAGATAGGGCATGCCCGGATCCTCATAGGCGGCGATCAGCCGGTGCAGGCGCTCCAGCGCGGCGGCCGCGAGAATCATGGGATCGGCAGGCACAGGGCAGATCTCGGCGATATCGCGTCCGCCCCGGAGCCGCCAATAGGCAAGCTCCGCGGTCGGCGCTGCATCGAGCCCGGCGAAGGCGCCCTGGCGGGCCATGGCCGCCTCCAGGGGCAGCTGCGGCGCATAGCCGGCCGTCACCTGGCTCATGCTGGGAATGCCGCCGGTCTTGTAGTCGAGAATGACGAGGCCGCCGGTGGCGCGGCGATCGATGCGGTCGGCCTTGGCGCGGAGGGTGAAGGGTCGGCAGCCCGGCAGTTCGACTTTCAGTTCGCCGGTAGCCTCGGCGACGCTCGCGGCGAGATGCGGCCGGCGCTCTCGCTCCCGGGCGACGAACCAGTGCGCGATGCGCTCGAAGCGCGGCCACCAGAAGGCGCGCACCGCGGGGCGATCGAGCGCTTCGCCGAAGGCCGCGCGACCCAGCGCGAGCAGCCGCGGCACGGAATCCGCCGGCACGGCATCTGGGAATTCCTTGACGAACTTCTCCAGCGCGTCGTGGATGAAATTGCCCCGGTCGGCCGCGCTCGCATCGGCATCGATGGGATCGAGCGGGTCGAGATCGAGCACGCGCCGGGCATAGATCGCATAGGGATTGCGGATCCAGGTCTCGATCTCGGTGACCGAGAGGCGCTGCGGGCGGACCGCGACCGAGGGGCAAGGCGCCGGCGGCCGGGCGGGCTTTACCGAAGAAGGCCGGTCGAGCTCGGCCTGCCAGCCGAGCCAGACGCCGCGATGCAGGCTCTCGGGCTCGATCTTCAAGAGGCGCAGCAGGCTCTCGAGTCGGAGCAGCCAGCGCGAGGGCACCGTCGGCGCGCCTTCGATGCGCAGCGCCCGGGTCAGCACCAGCTGCGGCGCCGAGCACCAGGCCTGGGCGAAGTCATGGGCGGCGAGCCCGATGCGCCGCTCCGGCGAGGCGAGGCCGAGGCTCTTGCGCATGGGCCGGCTGAACCAGGGATCGACCGGCACGGGCTGGGGCCAGCTGCCCTCGTTGAGCCCGCCGAGGATGACGAGATCCGCACTCTGCAGACGGGCTTCCAGCGGACCCCAGATGGAAAGGCGCGGATGGCGCCCGAAGCGGGGCCGCAGCACGCGCCCCGCCATCAGGCTATCCAGCAGCGCAGGCCAGCGCCGGCTATCGATGGACGGGACATCCGCCAGCGCCTCGGAAAGCTCGGCCAGGAACTCGGCCAGCGCCTCGCCGGCTT
>DATFRE010000138.1:0-8593 GCA_035263545.1 Dongiaceae bacterium | reverse complement strand
CGTCATAGCCCTAGGATTTGAGGGCGCGCTGGATCGGCTCGATGAGGGCGAGGTCGGAAAAACGAATGGTCAAGATGATGATGTCTTTCTGTTTCGATGGCCGGGCGGGATCCATCGCCTCCGGCGATGGGGAGTGCCCGGCGTCATTAGGCAAAGCCCTCGCGCGCAGCCGAATTGCCGCGGAGAGAGCGGTTCAGGTTGGGGAATTTCCCGCGCGGCGGAGAAGCCCTGGGTTGGCCGGCTAGTCTCGGAATGCAGCGTCCCGGCCGAGAGGTCTTTGCCTTGGGCGGGGAGCGCGTCGCGCGATCGCGAGCGGCAACTGGCCGCTCAAATGAGGGTTTAAGATCGGAAAGTCAAGGACTATCTGATAGGCTCCGCGCCGAGTCGCCGCCCCCGATTCGGTTCATCCGCTTTCAGGAGGAGAGCATCATGGCCCGCAAGAAACCCGCCACCGATAACGAGTTCGTCGTCTTCAACGTCGTCTATCAGGACGGGAGCCTCAGCTCGAATCGAAAGATTCCGAAGAGCGAGATCGACATCTTCGAACCGGATGCTTCGGCCAGGGCACTGATCGAGGCCCAGGATCGCAGGATCGCCGAACTCTCCGGCCGCTCGCGCGGACCCATCAAGTCGATCAGCCGCGTGTCTGCCCGCTGAGCCTCAGGACTCCTTTTCCCCCTCCGGCGCCGGCTCGGCAGGGGTGCCTTCGGCGGCGGCCTTGCGCTGCGCGGTTCGCTCCTGCTGCTGCTTGAGCTTCTCTTCCCGCTTCGCTTGCTTCAGGCGCGTGCGCTCCGCGCGCTGCTGATTGTAGTTGGGCTTGAATGGCATGCTGTTGTCTCCCGATCGGCCCGGCGTTCCGCCCATGGCCGGAATCGCAGCCTAGATGTAGGCCTTGCTTCTGGCCCCTGCAAGGCTACCCCGCGCGGGCCCCCGCTTCCCGCGGCATGAGGTAGTGGGCGGCGATCAGGCAGAGCCCGGTGGTCAGCGCCAGGATGATGGCGACCAGGGCATTGATATCCGGGGTAAATCCCAGGCGCATCATGGCCCAGAGCCGGATCGGCAGCGTAATGTCGGCCACCAGCAGCGGGAGCATCCAGCGCCGCAGGATCGGTTACGTTTTGCTCCCATTTGATTTCTTGGCTGCCCGCAACGGCGGTGTCCGCGGCGACCGGCTTCCGCGCCCCGCCGCCAGGGCCTCCGTCACGTCACGCTCCGCGCTGTCCACGAGGTGCAGCATGGCGGCGGCGGCGGCAGGCCCATCGCCCCGTGCGATCGCCTCCGCCACACTCCGATGCAGCGGCATGGACTGCTGCTGGCCGCGGGGCGCGTCAAGCGCCATGCGCAGCGTGAGGTCGAGCACGACCATCACCACGTCCGACAACGACCGAAACAGGGAATTGCCAACTGCGGTCGCGATGATGCGATGAAAACGCACGTCCGGGATGAAGAATTTCTCCAGATCCTCGCCAGCCGCGGCCATCTCGTCGCAGGCCTGCTGCAGCTCGCTCAGTTGTTCGGGGGTGATGCGAGATGCGGCCAGCGCCGCCGCCGCGGGCTCCACGACCCGTCGTAGCTCGAACAACTCGGCCACGAAGCGGCTTTGATCCCCGCCCTGGCTGCGCCAGCCGAGGATATCCGGGTCAAGCAGGTTCCAGGCCGACATGTCCCGGGCGCGGCCACCGGCGCGGGCGCGGATTTCGATCAGGTTCTTGCTCACGAGTACGCGCAGCGCCTCGCGCAACACGCTGCGGCTGACCTGCAGCCGGGTACACCATTCGGTCTCGTTCGGGAGCGAATCGCCCGGCGCGAAACGGCCGCTCACGATCTCGCGGCCGATGATCTGCACCACGCGATCAACCAATGATCGCTCACGGATCGGGATGACCTCCGTCATGATGCCGCCGTCCGACGATAGAGCGCCATCAGCGGTAGCGAGGCGCAGGCGATGACGAAGAGCAACACGATGCCGACCGCCGCCCCCATGCCAAAAGCGGTCTGCGAGAAGGCGAGGCGATAGATGTAGAACTCCATCGTTGTCGTGCTGAACCCCGGGCCGCCGCCGGTCATCACGAATATAAGACTGAACAGTGCGGTGAAGGCCGCGACCAGCGTGATGATCGTGACGAAGACAAAGAAGCGCGTCATCAGTGGCAGCACGATATGCCACACCGAGCGCCACAGTCCCGCGCCGTCAATCGTCGCCGCCTCCAGGATATGGGGATCGATGTTGCCGAGGCCGACGAGGAAGATCAACGTGTTCGGCCCGACCTGCGACCATATGAACGTGAGCGCCACTGGGATGATCGCGGTGTGGACATTGCCGAGCAGGTCCATCTGCAGCGCGCCGAGGCCGGCCGCCCGCAGCAGCGCATTGAGAATGCCGTTACCTGCGAAAAAGCGCAGCCACACGATTCCGGTGACCACCCAGGACAGAGTCGCCGGCAGGAAGACGAGCGCACGCGCCCAGCGCCAGCCAGGCGGTTCGGCCGCGATCAGCAGGGCGATGCAGAAGGGAAGGGCGACGGCCACGGGCACCGATAGCAGTAGCAGGAGATTGTTCAAGACGACGCTGCCGAAATCGGCGCTGTGCAGCAGCGTGAGGTAGTTGGTGCCGCCGTTCCAGCTTGCCTCCAGCCCATCCCAGTCGGTCAGGCTGTACCACGCCGCCTCCAGGATCGGCAGGATCAGGAACAGGCCCCACAGAATCATCAGTGGAGCGACAAAGATCAGCGCAGCGCGCCGCCGGTCTTTTTGGAACCGGCGGCGCCCTGCATAAGCGTAGGCGGTCATTAGCAGGTGACGTGGGCCGGTCTAGTCACTTCTTCTCGTCGGCCGGCAGGTTGTTCCAGGTATCCTGCATCTTCTGCATCGCATCGGAGACTTTCATCTGTCCGGCGAAGGCTGCGTTAAGTACGCGCTGGCCGGTGTCCACCAGCTCACCCTGAATGACGTTGTCGATCATCGGGTACTTGGTGAATCCCTGCGACGACAGGGCCAGCAGCCCAACATAGAGCGGGTTGCTCGCAGCATAGCCCTGCCGCCCGGGGATCAGACCGGTCTTGGACAGAATCTGCTGCGCCTCACCGCTCATCAGAAATGTGAGGAAGGTCGCAGCATCCTCCTTGTTGGTGGAGGATTTTAGAATGGAGAGGCCGTCACCCGGCATCTGCACCACGCCCTTCATCGGCGCATCGGAATAGGGAAGCGGGAACACGCCAAGATCGGGGCCGAGCTTGTCGTAAAGCTGCTGCAGGTTCCAGTTGCCGTCCACGATCATCGCGGCCTTGCCCTGATTGAACTGGGTCAGGATGTCGGTCGCAGTCAGCACGTCCGGGTTGGTACAGCCGTTCGTGTGCAGATCCGCCCATTTCTGGACCTCCGCCGCGATCTGCGGTGAAGTCCAGGGGATCTTGCCGCTGGCAAATCCGGTCCAGGCTTCCACCGGATAGATCCCAGCCATCAGGTAGCTGAAGTCGTAAAACGGGTAGAATTCCGAACTGAGCGCCTGCGAATCACTGCCGTAGAGCAGCGGCGTGATGCCTGCCGCCCGCAGCTTGGTGCATGCGTCGGCCAACTCCGCCCAGTCGCGCGGCGGGGAGTCAAGTCCAGCCTTCTTGAGCAACGCCTTGTTGTAGAAGCCGATATAGAACTGGTCTTCGAGAGGCAGGACGTAGAGCTTTTTGTTGAGATCGAAGTCTTCCGACGCCCACTGCAGCCCTTTCATCTCGGCGAGCGGCTCTTTCGGCAGAAGCGGGCGCAGGTCGGCGAGCAGATGCGCGTATTTGATGGCGAACAGGCCGGTCCACATCACGGCGATGTCCGGCGCCTTGTGCGCGATGGACGCTGCGGTCAGGAGCGCGAAGTAGTTGTCGGCCGGCTGGCTGACAAGATTCACCTTGATGTCCGGGTGCGCCTTGCTGAAGGCATCGACAACGTTGCCCAGCGCGGTCGCGTTCACCTCCGTGCCGTAATTGTGCCAGATCGTAATGTTGCCGGCGGCCGCCCGATCCACGGCGCCCAAGCCGCAGAGCGTGGCCGCGCCTATGACGGCCCCGAGCATGGACCGACGCCACCACCCGCCACGTGCGGGTGCACGCGTCGGCCGAGAAATCCGAAATCCGGTCATGAGAACCTCCCCTTTCTGGATACGCTTTTTGGTCTTACGGGTGGCATCCTGTCCCGTATCTGCACAGGAAGCTTGGCAAAGTCATATCATATGTTTTAATAGCAACCCCTCGCTGTCAACCGGAAACAATCGCAGCGAGAGGGATCCGCCAGGGGGCAGCGATCATGGACAGGATGGATGAGCGTTATCCGAGCCTGCGCGGGCGGCGCGTGATCGTCACCCGCGGTGCCTCCCGTATCGGGGAAAGCATCATCGAGGTGTGCACGGCGCAAAACTCTGTCGTGGACGCAGGCTGAGTGTGACCATGCGCCGTCCGATGGCGTGGAGCTAGGCGATGCGGCGCCTTTTCGGCCCCACCGGGCGACGTGTCTCGGGGCTGCTCATGCTGCCCGTGCTCGTCGTCATGCTTTTCCCATTCTACGTCATCGGCCGCGGCGCGATGACGGTCCAGGACGAGACAGGCTCGTCGCATATCGGTTTCCGCAACTGGCGGGTACTGCTCGCTCATCTCCCCGTGGGACAGCAGCTGCTCAATTCCACGATCGTCACCGTCGGGTCGGTGGCGCTGATCCTTTTGGTGAGCGTGCTCGCCGCCTTCGCGCTCACCAAGCTGCGCATGCCGCTGGGTGGCCCGCTGCTCGGCGCGGTGGCGGCCAGCATGATGATTCCGATGCAGTCGATCATTCTCACGGAGTTCATCAACTTCGCCGCCTTCGGCCTCGCCGACAACATGCTGTCGGTCATCATCACCTACGCTGCGCTCGGCGTGCCATTCGGCTGCTTCCTGCTGACCGCCTTCATGCGCGATCTTCCGGACGAGCTCGTGGAGGCGGCGCAGATCGACGGCGTGCCGTATTGGCAGATGTTCCTGCGGATTATCCTGCCGCTCAGCGTGCCGGCCCTGCTTGCCGTGGGTGTGCTGCAATTCATCCAGATCTGGGATGACCTGCTCGTCGCGCTGATTTTCCTGCAGGAGCCAGCGGTGCGGACCATCACCGTGGGGCTCGCCGTGCTGCAATCAGGCCGTGTGCTCGACATTCCCGTGCTGCTGGCGGGCTCGCTGGTCAGTGCCGTGCCGGCGATGGCTGCCTACCTTTTCTTCCAGCGTTACCTTATTGGCGGGCTGATGGTGGGCATCGGCAAATAGCGCCCTTGTTTCGCGAGGAAAGGCTCAGAGGGCTTTGACCGCGACCAGCCCCTGATCGGTCTCGGCCTCCATGCGGTTGCGAAGCGGCTTGCCCATGAAGGGCACGTCGATCTCGAACTCGTCCCCCGGCTCCGTGCGGACCCCCGCCATGTAGCTGAGCTCCGCCGCGCCGAAGAAATGGGCGTGCAGATCGCCCGGCCGGCGGAACATGTCGTAGCGGAAGTGGTGATGCTCGAGATTGGCGATGGAGTGAGACATGTTCTTCTCGCCCGAGAGGAAGTCCGCCTCCCACAGCAGCTTGCCGCCCCGCAGCACCCGCGTCTTGCCGCGCACATCCTCAGGCAGCTCGCCGACGAAGAGCTCGGGTCCCAGCGCGCAGCAGCGCAGCTTGGAATGGGCGAGATAGAGATAGTTCTGCGCCTCGGTCACATGGTCGGAGAACTCGTTGCCGAGGGAATAGCCGATGCGCCAGGGCCGCCCGCCGGCATCGATCAGATAGATCCCGACGATCTCCGGCTCTTCACCCCCGGACTTGGCATAGCCCGGCCGCGGCAGGGCCGAGCCCGTCGGCCGCACGCAGCTGCCATCGCCCTTGTAGAACCATTCGGGCTGCACGCCGATCTTGCCTTCGCCCGGCTTGCCGCCCTCGATTCCCATGCGGAAGATCTTCATGGAATCCGAGAGCGGTGCGGCGCTGCCATGGGTGACCTCATGCATCTTGTTGCGGGCGGCCGCGCTGCCGATATGGGTCAGGCCCGTGCCCGTGATCCAGAAGCGGGCGGGCTCGGCATGGTCGACCGGCGCCAGCACGCGGCCTTCCTTCAGCAGAGCCAGATAATCGACGCGCTCGGACCCTGCCTTCGACTCCGCGAGCCTGGCGAGCCCGCCGCCTTGCCGGGCCGCCATCTCGGCCAGCTCATAGACCGTGGCGACGCCCTGGAGCGGGCGCAGGTGATTGCCGTCCTCGGTCACCAGCCCGACTTTCCGGGCGCCGGCGGCATCGCGATATTGAACCAGGCGCATGATCTTCCCTCTCCTTGCCCAAGCGACCTAGACCGGCCTAGACCCAGCCGCCATCGACGATGAAATTCTGCGAGCTGCACATCCGGCTGTCATCGGCGGCGAGGAACAGCGCCATGCGGGCGATGTCCGGCGGGTAGAGCCGGCCCTTCAGGCATTGGCGATCCTCGATCTGGCGCTCGCCCTCCGGCGTCAGCCAGAGGCGCATCTGCCGCTCGGTCATGACCCAGCCGGGGATCATGCAGTTGACGCGAATGTTCTCCGGCCCGAGCTCGCGGGCGAGCGCCCGGGTCATGCCGGTGATGGCGGCCTTGGCGGTGACATAGGCCGGGCAGTCGCCGTCCCCCACCATCCAGGTGATGGAGCCGAAATTGATGATCGAGCCGCCCCCGGCATCGCGCATCTGCGGCCGGACCGCTTGGGCGGCGAAGAACTGGTGGCGCAGATTCACGGCCATGCGGTCGTCCCAATAGTCCGGCGTCACGTCCTGGGTCGGATGCCGGTCGTCATTGCCGGCATTGTTGAGCAGCACCCGGATCGGCCCGTGCTTGCCGGCCGCCGCCGCGACCGCCGCCCGCAGATCCTCGATCCGGCGCAGGTCGCAGGAGATATAGTCCGGGACGGCGCCGCCAGCATTTCTCAGCCGCTCGACCAAAGCACGCGACGGCACCTCGGCCAGGTCGACGAAGGTGACGCGGGCGCCTTGGGCCGAGAAATGCTCGACCAGGCTTTCGCCGATGCCGCTGCCGCCGCCGGTGATAAAGACGACACGGTCCTTGAGGCTCGGATAGACGGCGCCGTTCTCGATGTCCCCCTTCATCGGCCCCGGCCCTAATGCGAATGCCGCGGCACCGCAGCACCACGCTTGCCGACGAGGAAATCGAGATCGCAGCCACGATCGGCCTGCAGCACCCGCTCGACATAGAGCCGCTGATAGCCGCTCTCCATCGCCGAGGCCGGCGGCTGCCAGTGGCGCCGCCGCTCGGCAAGGTCGGCCTCCGGGACATCGAGATGAAGCCGGCGGCCCGCGACGTCGAGCTCGATCATATCGCCGTCCTGCACCAGCGCCAGAGGCCCGCCCACCGCCGCCTCGGGTGCCGTGTGGAGCACCACCGTGCCATAGGCCGTGCCGCTCATGCGGGCATCGGAGATGCGCACCATGTCGCTGACGCCCTTCTTCAGCAGCTTCGCCGGCAGCGGCATGTTGCCGACCTCGGCCATGCCGGGATAGCCCTTGGGCCCGCAGTTCTTCAGCACCATCACCGAGGTCTCGTCGATGTCGAGATCGCGCTGATCGATGCGGGCGTGGTAGTGCTCGATATCCTCGAACACCACCGCGCGTCCGCGATGCTGCATCAGCGCCGGCGTCGCCGCCGAAGGCTTGATGACGGCGCCGCTGGGGGCGAGATTGCCGCGCAGGATCGCGATTCCGCCCTCCGGCGTCAGCGGCCGGTCGAGCGGCCGGATGACCTCGGAATTGTAGTTGGCGGCACCCTTGCAGATCTCGCCGATGGTCTCGCCCGAGACGGTGGGAGCATCGAGATGCAGCAGACCCGCCTCGGCAAGCTCGGCCATGACGGCCTTGAGGCCGCCGGCATAGTAGAAATCCTCCATCAGGAACCGGCCCGATGGCATGAGGTCGACGATGGTCGGCACGCCCCGGCCGAGCCGATCCCAGTCGTCGAGGCCGAGATCGACCCCGAGCCGACCCGCGACGGCGATCAGATGGATCACCGCATTGGTCGACCCGCCGATCGCGCCGTTGACGCGGATGGCGTTCTCGAAGGCCCGGCGGGTCAGGATCTGCGACATGCGGATATCCTGGCGCACCAGATCGACGATGCGCCGTCCCGCCACATGCGCGAGCACGCGCCGGCGCGAATCGACGGCGGGGATGGCGGCATTGTCCACGAGCCCGATGCCGAGCGCCTCGACCATGCTGGCCATGGTCGAGGCCGTGCCCATGGTCATGCAGCTTCCCGGGGAGCGGCTCTGGCCCTGCTCGGCGGCGAGGAAATCCTCGAGCGAGAGCTTACCCGCCTTCAGATCCTCGAAGACCC
This sequence comes from Dongiaceae bacterium, assembly GCA_035263545.1. Taxonomy (GTDB): domain Bacteria; phylum Pseudomonadota; class Alphaproteobacteria; order Dongiales; family Dongiaceae; genus DASXQK01. The sequence goes on along the minus strand of DATFRE010000138.1, from coordinate 240 downwards.
GCCAGACATGGGTCCCGGAGCCGATGGCCTGGCCGCGGAAATTGCCGTTCAGCATCGGCCCACCGGAGACCGCGATGGTGGGGAGATCGCAGCTCGCAGCGCCCATGAGCAGCGCCGGCGTGGTCTTGTCGCAGCCCACCAGCAGGATCACGCCGTCGATGGGATTGCCGCGGATCGATTCCTCTACGTCCATGCTGGCGAGATTGCGGAACAGCATCGCGGTCGGGCGCAGATTGGATT
>DATFRE010000137.1:0-4775 GCA_035263545.1 Dongiaceae bacterium | reverse complement strand
TGTTGGCGGGCAGGCCCCGGGCGAAGCGCCGCGTATTGTCGAGGAGAATGTCGCGGTTGCGCTCGATCCCGTGCAGAAGATCGAGCTCGACCCGGCTCACGCGTTCCACCGCTTCGAGCCGCGAGCCTTCCGCATGCCAGATATAGGCCTCGGCGCCCTCGAGGGAGGCCGAAGGCGGGTCGGGCGGGGCCAGCCGCTCGAGGGCGTCCGCGATCTGGCGCAGCAGGGGGAAGAGTGAAGGTTCGGTCATGGCGCCGCAGCCTATCAGGCTGATTTAGCGGGAGAAAGCCCGTCGGCGGGGACCATTGCATTTCCGATTTCAGCCGCTATAGTCCGCCGCTCAACGAATTTCGGCGGAGCGACTATGTGGATTAGTGAAGCCTATGCCCAGGCAGCTGCAGGCGGGCTCGGGGGTGCAGGCGCGGGCATTGTGCAGTTCCTGCCGATCATCCTCGTCATCTTCATCATGTACATGCTGATGTGGCGCCCGCAGCAGAAGAAGATGCGTGAGCACAAGGCCATGATCGCCGCCGTCAAGCGGGGCGACCGGGTCGTCGCAGCCGGCGGCATCATCGGCGTGATCAGCAAGGTGGTCGACGAGAGCGAGGTGCAGATCGAGGTCGCCGAAGGCGTCAAGATGCGCATCCTGCGCAGCAGCATCAACGACGTGCTGAACCGCACCGAGCCGGCCAGGGCCCTGGACGATGCCAGGGCCGAGAAGCCGGAGAAGGGCGAGAAGAAGGGGGATGGCCGCTAGAGCGCCCGCGGGCGGAACGGCGGCAGTGAGCTACCTCTCATGATGTATTTCGCGCGATGGAAGGTGCTTCTGATCCTGGCCGTGCTGGTGCTGGGATGTATCTTCGCCTTGCCCAACCTACTTCCGGCTCGCATCGACAACAGAATCCCGGGATTCCTGCCGCATCTGCGGATCAGCCTCGGCCTCGACCTCCAGGGCGGCTCGCATCTTCTGCTGCAGGCGGACATGGAATCCGTGGTGCGCGAGCGCCTGGCCGGCATCGTCGACGGCTTCCGCACCGAGCTGCGCAAGGCCAATATCGGCTATACCGGCCTCGGGATCGACGGCCATGCGGTGAAGCTGACCCTCAGGGACAAGAACGATATCGAGAAGGCGCGGCCGATCCTGCAATCGGTCGCCGAGAACATGGATCTCTCGATCTCTCCCGATGGCCAGGTCAGCGCCGCCTATAGCGACGCCACGCTGAAGGAGATCGCGCAGAACGCCATCCAGCAGTCGATTGAGATCGTCCGCCGGCGCGTCGACGAGACCGGCACCCGCGAGCCGACGATCCAGCGCCAGGGCACCGACCAGATCCTGGTCCAGCTCCCCGGGCTGCAGGATCCGGAGCGGATCAAGGCGCTGCTCGGCAAGACCGCGAAGATGACGTTCCGCCTGGTGGACCAGACCGTGTCGCCCGATGACGCCGCGGCGGGCAGGCTGCCGCCGACCTCTGAAATCCTGCCGCTGGCCACGCCCCGGCCGGGGGAGGAGCCGAGCTATGTCGTGCAGAAGCGCGTCATGGTCAGCGGCGAGAGCCTGACGGATGCCCAGGCCACCTATCGCGACGCCGAGCCGGTGGTCAGCTTCAAGTTCGATTCCGTCGGTGCCCGGCGCTTCTGCGACGTGACCAAGAACAATATCGGCAAGCCCTTCGCCATCGTCCTCGACAACAAGGTGATCAGCGCGCCGGTCATCCGCGACGCCATCTGCGGCGGCTCGGGCGAAATCAGCGGCAATTTCACCATCCAGTCCGCCCAGGATCTGGCTTTGCTGCTGCGCGCCGGTGCACTGCCGGCACCGCTGAAGATCATCGAGGAGCGCTCGGTCGGCCCCGACCTCGGCGCCGATTCGATCCGGGCCGGCGTCTATGCCAGCATCATCGGCTTTGCCCTCGTCGCCACATATATGGTGCTGGCCTATGGGCTGTTCGGCCTCTTCGCCGATGTGGCGCTGATCTTCAACCTGATCCTGACCATCGCGGCGCTCTCGCTGCTGCAGGCGACGCTGACCCTGCCGGGCATCGCGGGCATGCTCCTGACGCTGGGCATGTCGGTCGACGCCAATGTGCTCATCAACGAGCGCATTCGCGAGGAGACCAGGCTCGGCCGCTCGCCCATCGCCTCCCTCGATGCCGGCTTCCGGCGCGCCTTCTCCACGATCCTCGACGCCAACCTGACGACGCTGATCAAGATGGCGATTCTCTATGTCCTCGGCTCGGGACCGGTGAAAGGCTTCGCCGTCACCATCAGCCTCGGCATCTGCACATCGATGTTCACCGCCATCGTGCTGGTGCGCTGGATCATGTCGGTGTGGCTGCGCCGGACCCGCCCGGCGCGACTCAAGGTCTAGCCCATGTTCCGTCTGCGCTTCGTTCCCGACGACACCAAGATCGCCTTCATGAAGGGCCGGATCGCCGGCCTCGTGACCTCGGCTGTGCTCAGCATCGCCTCGATCATCCTGTTCTTCTATCCGGGCCTCAACTATGGCATCGACTTCCGCGGCGGCATCGTCATCGAGGCGCGCACCAGCGGCCCGGCGCAGTTCGGGGCGCTGCGCTCGACCCTGGACGGCCTCGGGCTGGGCGAGGCGGCGCTGCAACAGTTCGGCGGGCCTGAGGATGTGCTGATCCGCCTCGAGCGCCAGCCCGGCGGAGACGAGGCGCAGCAGAAAGCGGTGGAGAAGGTCCGCGCCGTCCTGCTGCAGAAGTTCCCGGGCACAGAGCTGCGCAGCGTCGAGGCGGTGGGGGCGACTGTCAGCGATACGCTGTTCTGGAACGGCATGATTGCGCTCGGCCTCGCGCTGATCGCCATGCTCATCTACATATGGTTCAGGTTCGAATGGCAGTTCGGCGTCGGCGCCGTGGTGACCCTGATACTGGACGTCACCAAGACGGTCGGCTTCTTCGCCATTACCGGGCTGCAGTTCAACCTGACCAGCCTGGCAGCGATCCTCACCATCATGGGCTATTCGATCAACGACAAGGTCGTGGTCTATGACCGGGTGCGCGAGAACCTGCGCAAGTACAAGTCGATGCCCTTGCGACAGCTGATCGACCTTTCCATCAACGAGACGCTGAACCGCACCATCAACACCTCCTTCACCACCTTCCTCGCCACCCTGCCGCTGGCGCTGGTGGCGACCGGGGCGGTGCAGGAGTTCGCGATCGTCATCCTTTTCGGCATCGTGGTCGGCACCTCCTCTTCGATCTTCATCGCGGCACCGATCCTTCTCTTCCTGGGCGAGAACCGCCTGCGCCGCGGGACGAAGCCGAAGGTGGTCGCCGACGCGCGGCCCTAGGCGGAGCGCGCGCGTTTGGACCTGACCCCGCTCATCCCGAGCGGACGACAGATCGTCGAGAGCTATGGCGAGAGCCGGTTTCGCGTCACCGGCCAGGTCTATGACAGCGCCATCCTCATTTTCCCGGAGCGAACCCTGGCCTGGCCCGTCATCCGGTTTGCCGATGCGAGCCTGGAGAATCTGGAGCCGGTGCTCGCCGCCGGCCGGGAGGGCAATGTCGAGCTGCTGCTCTTCGGCCAGGGCCGAGAGATGCAACTCGTGCCCCCGGCATTGCGCCAGGGCCTCCGCGCCGCGGGTGTGGTGGTGGAGCCCATGGATACGGGTGCTGCCTGCCGCACCTACAATGTGCTGATGGCGGAAGGCCGCCGTATCGCCGCCGCCCTGATTCCGGTCTAGCCGGCGCCGGGCTATCTGAGCCGGAAGGCGGTGGCGCCGCGGATCGGACCGGTGCTCCCTTCCTGCAGGATGATCGCGCAGGCGTCGAAGCCGGTGGGCTGCGGGCCGAGCCAGATGGGAAACTCGGCCGCCTTGCCCGTCCATTCGCCGATCTTGCGCCATTCGCGCACGATGTTGAACTCGGTCAGGGTTCGGCCCGAGTTCTCGCCTCGTCCGACCGGCGTGACATGCGTGACGTCGAAGAGAGCCTCGTAGACGCTCGAAGGAGCTGACACTCCATCACCCGCTGGGATTGCGACCTTCAGCGATCCCCGGTCATCCCGCGAGACCGCGAGCGTCACCTTCGGGCGCACCTTTTCGGCCTCGATCGCCAAGCCGACGGCGGCTTCGTCCGAACCGATCGCATCCCTGGCACCACCCACCACCATCTGGGGCGTGTAGACCATCACGTCCAGCATATGGCTATAGGCCGACTGCCTGGCGGTCGCGAATTTGGCACTGAAGGGATCCTTCCAGCCGAGAGAGTCCCAATAGTCAATATGGAAGGCGAGCGCCAACAGGTCGTGCCGTTGAGCCAGCCGGCCCAGAAGGGCATCGGCCGGGGGGCAGGAACTACAGCCCTCGGACGTAAACAGCTCGATCACCACGGGATCGTCGTGAACCACGGGGTGAACGGGCTGATCCGCCATGGCCGACCAGGGAAGCAGAGCAAGAGCAAGAGATGCGATGGTCCGTCCCGCTGCGCCTATCATCTCCATGTCCCTCCTGCCGGGCTCAGGCGTAGAGCCGCTCGTTCTGGAGACCCGTGTAGAGCCCGGCGACATATTCGCCATAGCCGTTGAAGAGAAGCGTCGGCACCCGCTCGTCGCTGCCCAGCACCCGCTCATAGGCTTGGCTCCAGCGCGGATGAGGCACGGCCGGGTTCACATTGGCCCAGAAGCCATATTCGGAGGCCTGGATCGCCTGCCAGAAATTCATCGGGCGCTTGTCGGTGAAGGTGAAGCGCACGATGCCCTTGGCGGATTTGAAGCCGTATTTCCAGGGCGTCGCCAGGCGCAGCGGC
>DATFRE010000136.1:0-4610 GCA_035263545.1 Dongiaceae bacterium | reverse complement strand
CCCGATGCCCCCCGCAAGCCTGTCTTGCTGCGGCTCGACAACGTCTCGAAGCATTTCGGCGGCAGAACCGGGCTGTTCGGCGGCGGCCCCAAGACGCGTGCGGTCGACGATGTCAACCTCGCCATAAGGTCCGGCGAGACCTTGGGGCTCGTCGGAGAAAGCGGCTGCGGCAAGACGACCTTGGGACGGCTTGTCCTTTCTCTCGAGAGGCCGACCGCCGGCACGCTCCTGTTCGAGGACCGTGATATCGGCAAGCTCTCTGGCGGCGCCTTGCGGCGTATCCGGCGCCAGATCCAGGCCGTGTTCCAGGATCCCTACAGCTCCCTCAATCCGCGGATGACGATCGGCCAGATCCTCAGCGAGCCGATGTCGGTCTATCGCAGCGAAGGAACGCGGCGCGCGATCACGGACCGGGTCGCTGCCTTCCTCGAGCAGGTCGGCCTGTCGGCGGACTTCGCGGCTCGCTATCCGCATATGCTCTCCGGCGGCCAGCGCCAGCGGGTCGGCATTGCCCGGGCTCTCGCCATGCGGCCGCGCTTCATCGTCTGCGATGAACCGGTTTCGGCCCTCGACGTGTCCATCCAGGCGCAGATCGTCAACCTGCTGAAGGACCTGCAGGCCCAGCACAGCCTCACATACCTGTTCATCGCCCATGACCTGGCGGTGGTCCGCCATATCGCCGATCGCGTGGCGGTGATGTATCTCGGGCAGATCATGGAGCTGACCGATTCCGATATCCTCTACTCCCGGCCGCTCCACCCCTATACCCAGGCCCTGCTGAATGCGTTGCCGATCCCGGATCCCCGGGTGGAGCGGAACCGGGCAAAGACCTTGCTGAAGGGCGATCTGCCATCGCCCCGCAATCCCCCTTCCGGCTGCGTCTTCCGCACGCGCTGTCCGATGGCCTCGGCGGAATGCGCCGCGGAGCGGCCTGTTCTGAGAGAGGTGAATACCGGGCATTTCGCCGCCTGCCTCAAAATCTCGTCAAAGGACGTGCCCGCGATCATGCCCGGACCCCTCGCCGCGCAGCGGCTTGCCCGGCCGGATGCCGGCATGGCAACGATCTCCTGAGAGGCAACCGGTGAAGCTTCCGGTCTATCAAGTGGACGCCTTTGCAAGCCGGGTCTTCGCCGGCAATCCCGCGGTTGTCTGCCGCCTCGACAAGTGGCTGGAAGATGCCGTCCTGACGGAAATCGCCGCCGAGCACAACATCTCCACCACGGCATTCCTGGTGGAGGACGGTGAGGACTTCGAGATCCGCTATTTCGCCCCCGCCGGCGAGTTCGCACTGGCTGGGCACGCCTCGCTCGCGGCCGCCCATGTCGTGCTTCGCCTGCTGCGTCCGGATGCCTCCCAGGCCATCCTCAGGCGGCGAAGCGGCGGCCCGCTCCGTGTCTCCCGTCTCGAGGACGGGCTCCTCGCCATCACGCTTCCGGCCACGATTGCCGCCCCCTGCCCGGCACCTTCCGATCTCCAAGCCACGCTCGGGGCTCCGTTCGTCGAGGTGCGCCAGACCCCCATGCAGTACTTCGTCATCATGGAGGACGAAGAAGCCGTGGCCGCGCTCGCGCCCGACATGGCCGGCGTGATGCGGCTGGACCGGGACGGGCTCATCGTCACGGCGCCGGGCCAACAGTCCGATTTCGTGTCACGCGCCTTCGCGCCGAAGGAGGGCCTCCCGGAGGACCCGGTCTGCGGGTCGGCGCATCTGGCTCTGGTCCCCTATTGGTCCGAGCGCTTGAGCCGGAGCGAGCATCTCGCGCTTCAGCTTTCGCCGCGCGGGGGTGAGCTTCATTGCCGTCTCGACCGGGACGAAGTGCACCTCGCCGGCCGCTGCGCCCTCTACATGGAAGGCGTGATCCACATCTAGCGAGAGCGCGATCCCGCTAGATGATGGAGACGGCGGCGGGGTGATCTGCGTGCAGCAAGCGGGCAACCGTCAATATCGCCTCCTCGACGCGAGCCTGGTCCGGCTCGGCGCAGAGGCACAGCCGCACGCCGCCGGGATCCTGGCCGGGGATGACGGTGAAGGCGTCGCCCGGTGTGACGGCGACGCCTTCGGCCAGGGTGTCCGCGACAAAGACGGCGTTGCGCATGTCCGAGGGGAGCCGCAGCCAATAGTGCAGCGAGCTGGGCGCCGATCCTTCGGGACCCAGCATCGAAACGGCCAGACGCTGCCGTTGGGCCGCCGCGGCCACCTGGAACCGGATCGCCTCGCGTCCGGCGCCGCTGTTGATCATCTGGGCGGCGAGCTCCAGCAGCACCGGAGAAACCATGGTCGTCGTCGCCCGCATGGCCGCTCGCATCGACTTGTGTAGCCGCGGCGGCACGCTCATGAAGCCGACCCGCAGAGCCGGGGCGATCGATTTGGAAAGGCTCGTCAGATAGATGGCGATGTCGTGCGCCAGCTGGCAATAGGGCGTCGCGCGGGGCTCGACGAGGAAGCCGTAGGCATCGTCCTCGACGATCAAGACGTTGTAGGCCCGCGCGATACGCACGATCTCCTGGCGGCGGCCGAGGCTGGCGGTGGCATTGGTCGGATTGTGCAGGGTCGGCATGGTGTAGACGAAGCGGGGGCGGAGAGTCTGGCAGGCTGTCTCGAAAGCCTCCGGCACCATGCCCTCCCCGTCGATCGCCACCGGCATCAGGCGGATGCCCGTCAGGCGGCCGACGGAGAGCGCGCCGGGCCATGTCAGCTCCTCGGTCAGCACGGTGTCGCCGGGCCGCGCCAACCCCAGGAAGATCGTCATGAGGGCCGTCTGGCCGCCGGAAACCGCGTAGACATCCTCGGCTGCGGCCTCGACCCCGAGCTCGCGGAGCCAGGCTGCGCCGGCCTCGCGATGGGCGAGCTGGCCCTGCACCGGCTGATAATGGGCGAAATCGCCAAGATCCCCCTTCGCCGCCACCGCCTCGAGCGCATGGCGCAGACGATCTTCCGTGCCGTCCGAGAGCGGCTCGTTCAGGCTGAGATTGATGGCGCCCTCCCGCTGCATCAGCGGCAGATAGAGACGCTCCAACGGCCGCAAGCCCTCGCGGTTCGAGCCGCTATCGTTCTCGCGTCCACTCGGAAGCACGAAGGTGCCCCGGCCCACGGTGCCGCCGATGAGGCCGCGGCGCGTGGCCTCCGCATAAGCGCGAGAGACGGTGCTCACCGCCACACCAAGCCGCTTGGACAGAGCGCGATGGGTCGGGAGCCGGGAACCCGGCGCCAGACGACCGCTGCGGATCGCTTGTTCGAGCGTGTCGGCCAGCGAGCTGAAGACCTCGCCCCGCCGAACGAACCATTCCGAATACCACTCGATCATGGCGTCCCCATCTTTTGCCCCTCGGACAGTACATTCGACGGCAGACAGAAGCGCGCAAATTATCTCGATATTCCGCGCCCTAATTGACACCAGACAAGCTTGAGCGATATACACGAAAAATTGTACCGTGCGCCAGTACATGTATCGGCTGGCACGGGGAGTGGCAATGGCGAACAGCCCATAAACCCATAGCCGATGAGGGAGGCCCCATATGATGACGCGCCATCTGCAGCAGAATACCCGCGTTCTCGCCGAAGCCTATCTTTCCGGCAAGATATCGCGGCGGGGCTTCGTTGGACGATTGCTCGGGCTGGGGCTTGCCGCTCCTCTGGTTGCCGGGATCGTCGCCGAGCTCGAACCGGCACGCGCGGCGGATACTCTCAAGGGGAAGGTCCGGTTTCTCGTTGGCCCGTGGTCAGACGGCGAGCTTGACCATCAGAAACATATCGGAGCCGGTTTCACGGCGCTTCATCCCGACGTGACTTTCGAATTCCGGCTCTATCAATGGGACACCGCCGCACAGGAGATCACCACCTCCGTCGCCGAGGGCGCGCACGACATCTACATGACCACCGAGAGTTCCTACCCGGACTATGAGAGCGGCAATGGTTTCGAAGATCTGACCGCGCGGATCAACGATCCGGCCTTCGCGGCGGAAAAGGCGAAGTACCTCTATTGGGATCGAACCGAAAGCTACGGCCCCAAGCTGCTTGGACTGCCGATCAGCTGGCATGTGGAGGACGCCCTGTTCGTCAACATGGACAAGGTCAACGCCGCCGGTCATGACGAAAGCTTCGTCGACAGCTGGGACAGCTTCCACGACTGCGTCGCCAAGATGACCAAGTCCGGCGAGACCTATGGCTGCGGCATCGGCATCCAGATCGGCGGCTATGGCGAGTGGTATCAGCGCCTGCGCGCCGCGGGCGGCTCCTATCTCACGGCCGATCGCAAGCAGCCGAACGTGAACAAGCCCGACGTGGTGACGGTGACCCAGCAGATGGCCGGGCTGTTCAAGGATGGCATCGCCCCGCCGCTGGGCACCTACAGCTACGACGCGGCGCCCGCGGCCTTCGCGGCCGGCAAGCTCGCCATCCTATCCTCCGACCTCGCAACCACCACCGCACTGCCCTCGCCGGTGCCGTTCAAATGGAAGCTGCTGCCCTATCCTCCCGGACCGGTCAGCCAGGTGAACTTCAACGACATCACCTACTACATGATCAACGCCAAATCCGAGAACAAGGATCTCTTGTGGGAGGTGGCGAAGTGGTGGACCAACGGGCAGAACGATGCCTATTGGGCCGACAA
>DATFRE010000135.1:0-15117 GCA_035263545.1 Dongiaceae bacterium | reverse complement strand
CATGTCGAGGCCACGCTCGACAGCTTCAACGTGCCGCAGAGCGAGCGGGCCGCCGTGCTGGGATTCGTCGGCAGCACCAAACAGGACATCGTGGAGTAGCCCGCTACTCCGGTTCCTCCGCATACTGCAGGGCGCCTTCCGGGATAACGACCCCCGGAAGCTTGCGCGAGACCCAGATATGCGTGGCCTTTGTCAAGTCTACCGAGCGGTCGAGGGAGCCGCCTTTGATGCTCACTGTCGGCTCGAGCGCGTCCCCATCCTCATGCCAGATGCGCGCGCCGCAATCCGGGCAGAAGTTGCATTTCACCCGGCGCCCGCTATCGGCGCCGCGGGTCCAGCTTCTGACGGCGCCCCGGGTCAGCCGAAAGTCCTGGCGCCGGAAGATCGCCGAGATCCCGAAGGCCGAACTCGACTGCTTCCGGCACTCCCGGCAATGGCACACATAGAGTTCGACCGGCGGGCTCGATATCTCATAGCGCACCGCGCCGCATTGGCAGCCGCCGGTCCATGGCTCTTGCTGTGTCATCTCCCTTAACTACCTCTCTCCGCCCTCCGGCGGCACGGCCCGCGGCTTGCCCTTCTCGTCCACGGCGACATAGGTGAACTGGCCGCTGGTGACCCGTTCCATATGGCGCCCGATCCGGCGCTGGACCCAGGCATCGATCTTGACCGTCATGGAGCTCCGGCCGACCTTGGTGACTGCGGCATAGCAGCTCACCAGATCCCCGACATTGACCGGCAGATGGAAGGTCATGGCCTCCACCGCCACGGTCACCACCCGCCCCCGGGCCCGCTGGACCGCCGCCACCCCGCCCGCCAGGTCCATCTGGGACATCATCCAGCCGCCGAAGATATCGCCATTGGAATTGGCGTCGGCCGGCATGGCGATGGTGCGGATCGCCGGGACGAGGTCGGTGGGGGGCTGGTCGTTCGAAGTGTCGTTTGTCATGGTTCACACAATATTTGGTAGGGGCGGTGCCAATTTCATACCGCATCGAGCTTGTTTCGGGGCCGACGCATCACCATAATCCGCCGCCATGAATGACCTGTTCTCCTCGGCGGCCAGGAAGTCCGCCGAATACTCCGCCAAGGACATCGAGGTCCTGGAGGGGCTCGAACCCGTCCGCCGGCGCCCCGGCATGTATATCGGGGGCACCGACGAGCGCGCCATGCATCATCTCGTCGCCGAGGTCCTGGATAATGCCATGGACGAGGCGGTGGCGGGCCATGCCAGCCGGATCGAGGTCGAACTCGACGAGGATGGCTTCGTCACTGTCACCGACAATGGCCGCGGCATCCCCGTCGACCCCCACCCCAAATTCAAGGACAAATCCGCCCTCGAGGTCATCCTGACCACGCTGCATTCCGGCGGCAAGTTCGGCGGCAAGGTCTATCAGACCTCCGGCGGGCTGCATGGCGTCGGCCTCTCGGTGGTGAATGCGCTCGCCGACAAGCTGGAGGTCGAGGTCGCCCGGGACAAGCAGCTCTTCACCCAGAGCTATGCCCGTGGCAAGCCCACTTCGAAGCTGAAGCGCGGCGGCAATGTCAACCGGCGCGGCACGCGGGTGCGCTTCCATGCCGATCCCGAGGTCTTCGGCAAGGAGGCCCGTTTCCAGCCGGCGCGGCTGTATCGCATGGCGCGCTCCAAGGCCTATCTCTATCGCGGAGTCGAGATCCGGTGGCGCTGCGCGCCCTCCCTTCTCGGCAAGAGCGAGGAGACTCCGGCCGAGGCGGTGCTGCATTTCCCCGGCGGGCTCGGCGATTTCCTCGGCGCGACCCTGGAGGGTCGCCAGACGGTGACCTCCACGCCTTTTGCCGGCGAGGCCAAGCTGCCCGAGGATAAGGGCCGGCTGGAATGGGCCATCGCCTGGCCGGCCGATGGCGAGGGCTTCCTCAACTCCTATTGCAACACCGTCCCGACGCCGGAGGGCGGCACCCATGAGGCGGGCCTCCGCAGCGGGCTTACCCGCTCGCTCAAGGCCTATGGCGAGCTGATCGGCAACCGCAAGGCGGCGCAGATCACGCCGGAAGACGTGGTCGGCGGCGCGGTGATGATGCTCTCCCTGTTCATTCGCGATCCGCAGTTCCAGGGCCAGACCAAGGAGAAGCTCGCCAGCGTCGAGGCGGCGCGGCTGGTCGAGGCGACGATCAAGGATCACTTCGACCATTGGCTGCCGGCCGATACGGCGCGCGCCAACGACCTTCTGGAACGGGTCATCGAGCTGGTGGAGGAGCGGCTGCGCCGCCGCCAGGACAAGGAGCTGACGCGCAAGACGGCAACCCGCAAGCTGCGGCTGCCGGGCAAGCTCGCCGACTGCACCCGGGACAGCGCCGAGGGGACGGAGCTGTTCCTCGTGGAGGGCGATTCGGCGGGCGGCTCGGCTAAGCAGGCGCGCGACCGCGAGACACAGGCGGTGCTGCCGCTTCGGGGCAAGATCCTGAACGTCGCGAGCGCCTCGACCGAGAAGCTCGCGCAGAACCAGGAGCTGATCGACCTGATCCAGGCGCTGGGCTCGGGCACCCGGGACAAGTTCGAGGAGAAGAGGCTGCGCTACGAGCGCATCATCATCATGACCGACGCCGATGTGGACGGCGCCCATATCGCCTCGCTCCTGATGACCTTCTTCTATCGCGAGATGCCGGGACTGATCGAGAAGGGTCATCTCTTCCTGGCCCAGCCCCCGCTCTATCGCCTGAGCCAGGGCGGCACCGTGCTCTATGCCCGGGACGACCGGCACAAGGACGAGCTGATGAAGACGGTCTTCGCCAAGCCCGGCAAGGTCGAGATCAGCCGCTTCAAGGGGCTGGGGGAGATGCCGGCGTCGCAGCTCCGGGAAACGACCATGGACCGGGGCAAGCGCATCCTGCTCCGGGTCATGGTGCCGGACCGCTATGCCGATGGCGAGCGGGCGGAGGCACGGGAGACCTCCAAGCTGGTGGAGAGCCTGATGGGCCGCAAGCCCGAGCTGCGCTTCGCCTTCATCCAGGAGCACGCCAAGCTGGCGCAGAACCTCGACGTCTGATCAGATGCAATCACGAGTTGCGAGGAAGATCGGGCACGGGCTGCGGCCCGGCCGCGATCTTTCGCCGATAGGCCCTCAGGAGTAGGTCATGGCCCGCATGAAACCCGCCTCATCGCCCTCTCGTTGCTTCTTGCCGCCTGCACCTCCGGCACGAAAGGCGGCAGCCCGGGGCTCTTGGCCAATACGGGCTCCGTCTATTGGACCTATTACGACACCTCCTACACGCCGATCTCCGACGTCTCGATCGCCGGCGGCTCGGGCCAGCTCCTGACCCAGATCCTCGGCAATCCCTTCAATGTCGATCAGGAGCAGTTCGACAAGGGGGTGACGGACGCGATGTATGGCGCCCATTTCGGCCCACGGACCCATTTCACCACGGAGCCCACCGGCAGCTTCAAGCGCATTTTCTATGTCCGCCTGGGCTTCGGCGGCCCCAATCCGCTCAGCATCAACACGATCTGCACCGTTCCGCCCGCCCCACCGGAACGCGCCGCCTCCTCCAACGGCAGCGTTACCCTGGTGGCCGCCTTCTGCCAGTCCGGAGAGCCGCTCAGCTATCTGGAGGCCGGCGGCTCGGGCTACTCCGGCCCGAACGATCCGCGCTTCGTCGCCTTCATGCGGGAGGTGACCTTCAACCTGTTCCCGCCCCAGAACTCGACCCTGCGCCGCGGCCAGGCGGGGAACTGCCAGTGGGCATTCTGCTGACAGCGGCGTAGAAGGCCCGCGCCGCGTTACGTCCGCTGCAGCCAGCGCCTGAGCGCGCCCGTCACTTCCTCGGCCTGCTCCAGCGGCGGAAGATGCCCGCATTCCTCGATGATCAGCAGCTCCGCACCCGGGATCGCGGCTGCCATCTCCTCATGCAGCGCGGGCGGTGCCAGGGGATCCTGCCGGCCGCAGATGAGCAGCGTCGGGCAGGCGATGGCGGCGAGGTCCGCGCGGCTGTCGGGGCGGGTGCGGCTCGCGCGCTGCTGACGCAGGAAGGCCTTGCGTCCCACCCGCTCAGCCATGGCGCCGAGGATGGTCGCGAGCCGGCGGTCTGCAAGGCGCTTCGGATGGACCAGCAGGGTCGTCAGCAGCCCCACCTGCCCCAGCCCCGCGGCACCGGCATCGCGGGCGGCAGGGTTCCCCGCGGCGCTTGGCTCTTCCTCCGGCCGCGCCGTCGTGTCGAGAAGTGCCAGCCTGGTCACCCGCTCCGGCGCACGGCGCATGATCTCCAGCGCCACATAGCCGCCGAGGGAAATGCCCGCGAGCGCGAAGCGCGGCGGTTGGCCCGCCAGCACGCGGGCGGCCATGGCGCCCACGGAATCATCGCGCGTCAGATCGCCCACCCTGACATCGGCGATATCGGAGAGCCCGGCGATCTGATGACGCCAGAGCGCGGCATCGCAGAGCGCGCCCGAGAGGAGCACCAAAGGCTGCCGGCGCCAGCGGAGCGCGAGACTCATCCGCCGCGGAACCGGCAGCGCGGCAGAAAGCCGCACAGAATCGAGCGCCGCCGGCTTGTATTCATGGGGCGAATCCCTACCTAAAGATTGACAAAATCCTATCCACTCCTATGATCCGCCGCAATTTTTCGCGGTCCGCGCGCCTTGTCGCTCCCCTGAAAATCGGCGTTCGGACTTTAGAAAACATCAATGCCTTTTGCTGATCTCGGGCTAAGCCCGGAAGTGCTGCGTGCGGTCGAGGAAGTCGGCTATGTCGAGCCGACCCCGATTCAGGCGCAGGCGATCCCCTACGTCCTGATGGGGCGCGACGTGCTGGGCTCGGCCCAGACGGGAACGGGCAAGACCGCCTCCTTCACCCTGCCGATGATCGATATCCTGACCAGTGGCCGGGCGCGGGTGCGCATGCCCCGCTCGCTGATCCTGGAGCCGACGCGCGAGCTCGCCACACAGGTCGCCGAGAACTTCGACGTCTACGGCAAGTATCACAAGCTGAGCCAGGCGCTGCTCATCGGCGGCGAATCCTTCGCCGAGCAATTGAAGAAGCTCGATCGCGGCGTCGACGTGCTGATCGCCACGCCCGGCCGCCTGCTCGACCTCTTCGAGCGCGGCAAGATCCTGCTGAGCGATGTGAAGATCCTCGTCATCGACGAGGCGGACCGCATGCTGGACATGGGCTTCATCCCCGACGTCGAGCGCATCGTCAGCCTGCTGCCGAAGATCCGCCAGACGCTGTTCTTCTCCGCCACGATGCCGCCCGAGATTCGCCGTCTGGCCGACGCCTTCCTCTCCAATCCGAAGACCATCAGCGTCGCCCCGCCCGCCTCGCCCGCGGCCTCGGTCGTTCAGGCGCTGGCGGTGGTCGATCACCAGGACAAGCGCGAGACGCTGCGCCATCTGCTGCGCACCGAGAACGTGCGCAACGCCGTGATCTTCTGCAATCGCAAGCGCGACGTCGACATCCTCCACCGTTCCCTCGCCAAGCATGGGTTCGACTCGGCGCCCCTCCATGGCGATATGGCGCAGGCGCGCCGCACCGAGACTCTGGACCGCTTCCGCAATGGCGAGATCGCGATCCTGGTGGCGAGCGATGTCGCGGCCCGCGGGCTCGATATCGAGGGGCTCAGCCACGTCTTCAATTTCGACGTGCCGATCCATGCTGAGGACTATGTCCATCGCATCGGCCGCACCGGCCGGGCCGGCCGCGAGGGACATGCCTTCACCCTTGCCAGCGAGAACGACGGGCGTTTCGTCGAGGCCATCGAGAAGCTGATCGGCAAGCCAATCCCGCGCATCGACATCCTGGGCATTCCCACCGTCGGCTTCGAGGAGAAGGACGGCCGCCGCGGCCGCCGGGGCGAAGCGAGCGAGAGCCGCCGCCGGTCGAGCGATCGCCCCCGCGCCCCCGAGAAGCATTCGGGCGAGCGACGGCCGGCACCGGCGATAAGCGCCGAGACCGATTCCGTGCCCGCGCGGCAACCTGCCGCACCCCAGACCGAGGAGAAGCCCGTGTCGCATCCCAGCCGCCATGCTCCCGTGAGATCAGGCGATCGTCGCTCGGGAGACCGCCGTTCGCGGCAGCCGCGCGAGCAGGACGCCGATCAAGATGCGCCGGTCCTCGCCTTCGGCGACCATATGCCGGATTTCCTGAAGCGGCCGGTCAAGCTGCCGCCGCTGCGCAAGGAAGAGCCGGAAGCCGCCTAAGCCGCCTCGAGCCGGCGACAGAAATCGGTCGTCGGCCATAGTCGCGATTAACTGCACGCTATAACCTCGGAGGGATGATGCCGCCCCGGCACCTTCCCGGGACGTCAGCGCATGCAGGAAGCTCATCTCGAACTGAATCGCGCCATCTGGGACAAGTTCGGTCCTTCGATCAGGAGGACGGCGCTGCCGCGGTGGGGTCCCCTGGCGCCGCCGGAAGACGAGCTGAAGCTGCTCGGCAATCTCAGGGGACAGCGGGTGCTGGAGCTTGGCTGCGGCGACGGCGGGTCGCTGGTCTGGCTTGCCGAAGCTGGTGCAGCGGAGCTCTGGGGGCTCGATGTATCGGCCTCGCAGCTCATCTCTGCGCGGCAGCAGCTCGATGCCCGTCAGCTCTCGGCGCGGGTGATCCAGAGCAGCTTCGAGGATGCCGTGGGGCTTCCCGAACAATATTTCGATCTCGCCGTCTCTGTCTTCGCGCTCGGCTGGGCCATCGGCCTCGATGCGGTCATGGCCCGGATCGCCAATTGCCTCAGGCCCGGCGGGCGGCTGGTCTTCAGCTGGGAGCACCCCTTCTTTTCACTTCTCGCCGAGCGGGAGGGCCAGGTGATCGTCGGCGAGTCCTATCTTGGCCATGGGCGTCCGCAGCATCGGAGCTTCCATGGCGTCGAGGTTGTGCTGGTTGCGCGGTCGCTGGGCGACTGGATCGCGGCTCTCCGGGGTTCAGGCCTGATCCTCGAGGGCCTGATCGAACCGGACCTGGACGAGCGTCAGCTCGCGGAGCACCATCGCGAATCCGGCTATGTCTATTCCTCTGCAAAGGCGAGCCGTGTGCCCACGACTTTCATCATGGCGGCTCATAAGCCGGGGGCGTCATAGTGACAAGTTGAGATGCTGCTCGCACCGAACGCCGCCCTCCTCGTCATCGACCTGCAGAAAGCGATCGACGCGCCCTATTGGGCGGCTGAGGGTCCGCGTAACAATCCGACAGCGGAGGCCAATATCGCGCGGCTGCTGCGGCATTGGCGAGACGCAGGACGGCCGATCTTTCATATCCGCCACGATTCCCGCGAGCCGAACTCCGCCTATCGCCCGGGCCAGCCGGGGCACGACTTCAAGTCGGAAGCCCTGCCGCTGCCGGGCGAAACCGTCATCGGCAAGAAGGCCAACAGCGCCTTCATCGGCACCGATCTGGAGGCGCAGCTCCGCGCCCAGGAGATCCGCGAGCTCGTGATCGCCGGCGTCATCACCAACAATTCGGTGGAGGCGACCGTGCGCATGGCAGGCAATCTCGGCTTCGAAGTCCACCTTGCGGAGGATGCCTGCTTCACCTTCGCTCGCCGCGATTATCAGGGTCGGCTACGCAGTGCCGAGGAGGTGCATGCCATGTCGCTGGCCAATCTCGAGGGCGAGTATTGCCGGGTGACGAGGACGGCGGAATTGCTGGCCTGAGCGTCGATGTGATTGGAGGCGAAGCCGTTACTTCCTCGCCAGCACCAGCGCGTCGAGGGCGAGCGGGCCATCCGCCGTGGCGAGAACGGGGTTCGCGTCGATCTCGGAGATCGCATCCGCCAGGTCGGCCGCCATGACCGAGAAGGCGGCCAGCGCCTCAGCGAGGAGAGGAAGATCGGCCGGCGGCCGGCCGCGCTTTCCGTCGAGAAGCGGACGTAGAGCCAGTGAATCGATGAGGCGCTGAGCCTCCGCCGCATCGAAGGGGGCGAGAGACACGGCCTGATCCTTCAGGAACTCGATCAGCACCCCGCCTGCGCCGACCATCACGACCGGGCCGAAGGAGGGATCGATCTTGGCCCCGAAGGCGAGTTCGAGGCCGGTGCCCAGCGGGGCCATGGGCGTCACCAGAACGCGGGGGCCGAGCCGCGGGGCCATGTCGTCATAGGCGGCGGCGAGCGCGGGCGCATCGGCGAGGCCGAGCTTCACGCCGCCGACATCCGATTTGTGCAGGATCCCTGGCATGGCGGTCTTCAGCACCAGGGGAAAGCCGAGCTCGCGGCCCGCGATCAGGAGCGAAGGCCCATCCTCGACGATCCGGTGCGGCAGCACCGGCAGCCGGTAATCGGCAAAGAGGCGAAGGCCCTCGGCTTCCTCGAGCGCGCCCCCGGTCGCTAGCCGCTTCCGCCAGCGGGCTCCGAGGTCCTTGGGCGCAGCGGCCGGTGCCATGGCCGGGCACAGGCGAAAGTCGCGCCGGTCCATGGCCCCGCGGATCGCCGCCAATGCGGGCTTCAGTCCGATCAGCACCGGCAGGCCCGTCCGGGTGATGGCCACCGCGAGGTCGTCATCGCCGGGAGCGGCAAGATTGTTGATGAAGATCACCGGCTTCTCGCTGCCCGCATGCGCCTGGCGCATGGCCTCGGCATAGCCCTCATGCAGCGCCTTGCCGGTGCGGGTCTCGACACAGAGAGCGCCGATGGCGGTGTCGGGATCGGCAAGCAGCGCGCTCATGCAATCGCCGAAGATGCCCTGATAGTCATGGCCGGTGCCCCAGGCATCCAGCGGGTTGATGGGCTCGAGGCCGTAATCGAGGCGGCTCGCCAGCTTCTCGCGCGTCGACGCCGCGATCTCGGCAAAGGGCACGCGCTTTGCGGCGGCGAGATCCACCAGCAGCTCCCGCTCGCCACCGGAATCATGCATGGTCGCAAGCCCGCCGCGGGCAAGGCGCCGCGGCTGGGAGAACAGCAGCAGCGCGTTGGCGAACTCGTCCAGATCCTCCACCTCTATCACGCCATGGCGGCGGAAGACCGCGCGGTGGACCGCTTCATCACCCACCAGCGCGCCGCTATGGGAGAGCGCGAGCTTGGCACTCTCGGGCGTGCGGCCGACCTTGATGGCGATCACGGGGATGTCGCGCTGATTGGCGAGCTCGAGCCCGGCCAGGAAACCGGCGGGATCGCGGATCGCCTCCAGGAACAGCCCGACGACCCGCGTGCTCGGCATGCGGAGCGCATAGTCGAGATAATCGGCGGCGTTGGTCACCAGCTCCTGCCCAGCCGAGACGGCAAGGCAATAGCCGAAGCGCCGGTCGTTATGGACCAGCGCGCTGAAGGCCGAGCCGGAATGGCTGATGAGGGCGATGGGGCCGCTTGTGATCCAGTCGGGCGGCGGAAAGCCGCAAAGCCGGACATGGGCTTCGTTGTTGTAGAAGCCCATCCCATTGCCGCCGCAAACCGCCATGCCGGCGCCCCGGGCCAGCGCGGCGATGCGCTTCGTCAGGGGCGGCGTGCCGTCGCCTTCCAGATAGCCGCTGGCGAGGATGGTCGCCGCCGGTGTGCCTGCGGCCACGGCATCGGCCATCGCCGCCTCGAGCCGGACATTGGCAACGCCCAGCAGCGCGTGATCCACCCGCTCCGGCAGCTCGGCCAGGGAAGGAAAGCAGGGGATGCCGTCGATCTCCTGGTAGTTCGGATTGATCGCATAGACGCGGCCGGTGAAGCCGCCACCGCGCAAGCCGCGGATCATGCCGTTGCCCACGGAATCCGGTTTCGGCGAGGCGCCGACAAGGGCGATGGAGCGCGGGGCGAGATGCTTTGCCAGACGATGGTCAGCAAGACTGGGCCCGGCGAGATCAGCCGCTGCAAGATTCATGGGAGCTACCGGTTCTTGTCGGAAGCGACGCCGCGGCGGGCAAGGGAATCGAGCAGCAGCGCCTCGCGCGCCTGGAGGCGAGCCAGCGCCTCGGCCCGCTCGGCCTGGAGCGCGCGCAAGGCTTCGACGGTCGCCTCTTCGGCGACGGCCGGCACGGGCCCGGCGAAGTGCCGGGGAAAGAGGCCGGAGAGGAAGAGGCGGCAGATGCGCTTGGCCTCTTCGCGGTCAAAGCTGGCTGGGTCGATGATCAGATCGTTGAGGAAGCCGTCGAGCATGGCGTTGAAGCCATAGCCCACCGCATCGGCGCTGAGCCCCTGATAGCCCCCCCCCTCGATCAGCCGCTGGAAGAGATCGCGGGTCGTCTCGAAATAGCGCGCCTCGAGGCGGGAGACACGCTCGCGATGGCTGGGATTGACCTGGGCTTCGGCCCAGAAGGCGTACCAGACAGCCACCTTCTCGATGCTGCTCACCCGCGGGTCGAACTCGAACTCGATCATCGCCTCGAGCTTCGCGGCCGCCGCCTCGCCGGCCTTGGCGGAGGCCTGGACCCACATGGTCTCATACTCCTCGACCAGATATTCGAGTGTCGCGGCCAGGAGCTGCTCCTTGCTGCGGAAATGGAAATTCACGATGCCGGGGGAGAGCCCCGCCAGCGTCGCCACATGGTTCAGGGTCAGCTTGGCATAGCCGTAACGGCCGATGGCGGCGATGGTGGATTCGACGAGCTGGCGTTGGCGCGCCTCGCGGATGGGCGTCACCCGGGGGGTCTTTGACGCTTGATTCTCGTTCATGGCCTGCATCGACCCGCCGTTCTAATCCCTTCCAAACTATCACGTTTTTGCATGTGCGAAATTAAATACTCATTTAGACACATGGACTTTTGCGGGTGGAAATGATAAGAAATTTATACGGCCATTCAAGCAGAAATGGCCCTTCAGCAATTGACCGGCACTCGACGGCACCATAGGGGTCCAAGCGGGGCCGGTCGGATCGGAGAGGATCATGAACGCCCCGACCCGGCGGCTCAAACCGGCCTACAAGCTCGACAAGTCCACGGCCCACTTCCAGAGAGCGATCAAGTCCATGCCTTTGGGGGTCAGCTCCAACTTCCGCTACTGGGGCGAGGGCAAAACCGTCTATGTCAAGCGCGGTAGGGGCGCTCGTCTCTGGGACTTCGACGACAATTGCTACATCGATTATCGCCTGGGCTATGGCCCGGCGATCCTCGGCCACTGCCATCCGGAGGTCGACGCCGCCGCCCGCGAGGGCCAGGAGGTCGGCACGGTCTTCGCGCTCGGCACCGAGAAGGAAGTGATCGTCGCCGAGATGATCCGCGGGATGGTGCCGGCGGCCGAGCTGGTACGCTTTTCCAACTCCGGAACGGAAGCGGTCATGGGGGCTCTCCGCCTCGCCCGCGGCGCCACGGGCCGGGACAATTACGTCACCTTCGAGGGCAGCTATCACGGCCTGTTCGACGCCACCATGTGGACCGCCGACATGGCCAACATGACCGATCCGGTGAAGGGCCCCGAGCTGGTGAGCTATGGCAAGGGCATTCCCCAGCTGGTGCGCCAACTCTTCTGGCAGGTGCCCTATAACGACGCCAACCGCCTGGAGGAGGTGCTGAAGAAGCACGGCTCGACCATCGCCGCCGTGCTGATCGAGCCGATCCTGGGCAATTGCTGCGGCATTCCCTCGAAGCCCGAGTTCATCAAGGCGGTGCGCGAGCTCTGCACCAAATACGACGTGCTGATGGTGGTGGACGAGGTGAAGACGGGCTTCCGCGTCGCCAAGGGCGGCGCCCAGGAGCTCTATGGCGTGAAGGCCGATATCTGCACCATGGCGAAGGCGGTGGCCAATGGCTATCCCATCGCCTGCATCGGCGGGCGCGAGGATCTGATGCGCCACTACGGCCGGGGCGTCGCCCATGGCGGCACCTATACCGCCCAGGCCATGAGCCTGGCGGCGGCGGAAAAGACGCTCTCGATCCTGCGCGACACGCCGGCGCTGGAAGATGTCGCGGCCTACGGCAAGGCGATGCAGCAGGGGATCGGAAAGATCCTCTCCGCCCGAGGCGTGCCGCACAGCTTCACCGGTCACCACAGCATGAGCGGCCTCTTCTTCCGCGAGACGCCGCCGGACAACTACCGGGACTGGAAGACCAGCGACTACACCTTCTACGACCATCTGGCCGGCAAGCTGATCGAGCGCGGGGTGATGTGCGAGCCCGACAGCCGCGAGCCCTGGTTCATCTCCGCCGCCCATGACGCGAATTGTCTCGCCGAGACGCTGGAGGTGTTCGAGCAGGCCGTCGACATCACCCTCGACGAGCTCGGCCGCGAGCACCGGGCCAAGAGCGCGCCGTTGATGGCGGGCATTTCGAGCTAGGAAGCTTCTCCCACAGCTTCCGCTGACGGGGCGGTCCCTCCGGGCCGCCCCGTTTTCTTTGCGCGCGCATCACATCGGCATGGGAGCCCCGCGGCAAAAGGGGCTTCGCGACGTGAGGGCCCTCCCCTCTTTTTCCCTCCTGGCCCGGCCCTGTACATCGTCGCGAGAGTCGGATATATTTGAATGAGTATTCAAGTTTTGAATGAACGTTCAGGAGTCATGGGATATGGGCGAGGCCTATGACGTCATCATCGTCGGCGGCGGGCATAACGGCCTGACGGCCGCCGCCTATCTCGCCATGGGGGGCGAGAAGGAGGGCCGCAACAAGCTGAAGGTGCTGGTGCTGGAGCGCTATCGCAAGGCCGGTGGGGCGGCGATGTCGGAGGAGATCCACCCCGGCTTCACCTATTCGACCTGCTCCTATGTCTGCAGCCTGCTCCGGGCCGAGATCTTCCGCTTCCTCGATCTGCCGCGTCACGGGCTGCAGGTCGTTCCCTACGAGATCAATAGCCAGCCGAACCCGGCGGGCGAAGGCATTGTCACCTATCGCGATCACGACCGGACGCGGGAATCGCTGCGCCGGCATTCGATCAAGGATGCGGAGGCCTACGACCATTACGCGGCGGAGATCAGCCGCCAGTGCCGCTTCATCAAGCCGCTGCTGATGGTCACACCCCCCGATCCCACGGCGCTCAACCCCTTCGCCCAGAACCGCATCAATCCCTGGGGCCGGCGCGGCGATCTCGACGGCGTCCTCAAGATCGCCGCCGAGTTCGGCCGCACGGGAGAGCGGCAGATGTACGAGATCATCCGCTTCTGGACCATGTCCATCGGCGATTTCCTCGACGAGTATTTCGAGCATCCGCGCTGGAAGGGCTTCGCCGCCGCCTCCTCCATCATCGGCACGGCGCTCGGCCCCTACTCGCCCGGCACCGCCTATGTGCTGCTGCATCACTATATGGGCGAGGTGGACGGCCAGATGGGCGCCTGGGGCTTCGCCCGCGGCGGCATGGGCAGCGTCAGCCTGGCCATCGCCGCGGCCGCCACGGAGGCCGGGGCCGAGATCCGCACCTCCGCCGAGGTGGAAAAGATCATCATCCGCAACGGCAAGACGGTGGGCGTGGCGCTCGCCGATGGCGAGGAGATCAGGGCCAAGGCGGTCGTCTCCGCCCTCGATCCCAAGCGCACCTATCTGAAGCTGATCGAGAGAAGTGCGCTGGATGCGGTCGACCCCGACATCCACCGCTATGCGACGAACTTCAAGATCCGCGGCTCCTCCGGCAAGCTCAATATCGCGCTGGACGGCCTGCCGCGCTTCGCAGGACTCCCGCCGGAAGCGGCCTGGGGCACGGTCGATATCGGCGGCGATTTCGACTACATCGAGCATGCCTTCGACGACTACAAATACGGCGCCTGGTCGAAGCGGCCCTTCCTCGACATCGTCATCCCCACCACGGTCGATCCGACCATGGCCCCGCCCGGCAAGCATTTCATGTCGGTCTTCGTGCAATACGCGCCCTACAGGCTGGCCGAGGGCCCCTGGAGCGCGGAGAGCAAGGCCGCCTTCGAGAAGGATGTGCTGGACACCATCGAGGAGAACGCGCCGGGCTTCCGCAAGCTCATCCTCCATGTCCAGACCCGCACGCCCTGGGACATCGAGAACGAGGTCGGGCTGACGGAGGGAAACATCTTCCAGGGCGAGCTGACCCTGGACCAGCTGCTCTTCAACCGCCCCTTCCCCGGCTATGGCCAGTACCGCGGGCCCTTCGAGGGTTTCTACATGTGCGGCTCCGGGACCCATCCCGGCGGCGGGGTGATGGGGGCACCGGGGGCCAATGCGGCGGGCGAGATCCTGAAGGATTTCAAGCATCGGGTGGTCAAATGAGCGCGCCCCTGGAATCCGGCAGGCTCGCGATGCGCGCCGCAGATGCCGTCGTCATCGGCGCCGGACATAACGGCCTCGTGACCGCGGCCTATCTGGCCAAGGCGGGGCTCAAGGTGATCGTGCTGGAGGCGGCCGATCGGCCTGGCGGGGCCGCCGTCACCGGTGAATTCGCGCCGGGCTTCAGGACTTCCGGCGTCGCCCATCTGCTCCATGCCTTCCATCCGCAGATTGCCGCCGATCTGGGCCTGAAGCTGCAGGTATTGGGACCGCGCATCGGCACCACGGCGCTGGCACCCGAGGGTGGGCGGATCGATTTCACCAGCGATGCGGCGGAGACGGAGGCCTCCATCGCGCGGCTCTCGCCGGCGGATGGGAGGGCCTTCGGCCCGGTGATGCGGCGCCTGATCCGGCTAGCGGAGGCGCTGGGCGGATATCTGCGAAAGACCCCGCCGAGCCCCTTGCCCTCGGCCAACGATCTCGGCGCCAATCTCGCCCTCGGCCTCTTCGCCCTCGAGCTGCGCCTGCTGGGCAGGAAGGACTTCCTGGAGCTGACCCGGATCCTCACCATGAACGTCGCGGATCTGGCTCAGGATTTCTTCGAGAGCGATCTCCTCAAGGGTCTCCTCGCCTTCGATGCGACGCTGGGGCTGTTCCTGGGTCCCCGCTCGCCCAACACCGTGTTCAGCCTGCTCTTCCGGCTGGCCGGCTTCGGCAGGCATGGGATGGGCGGTTTGCATTTGCCGGCGGGCGGCATGGGGAGCCTCGCCGAGGCACTGGCCGAAATCGCGCGGCAAGCGGGTGCCGAGATCCGTACCGAGGCCCGGGTGGAACACATCCTCGTGGAGAGGGAGGCGGCAGCCGGGGTGGTGCTGGCAAGCGGCGAGGAGATTCGCGCACCGATCATTGCCTCCAGCGCCGATCCGCAGCGCACGCTGCTGAGGCTCCTGGAGCCGGGCCTGCTCGACGTGCAATTCGCCCAGCGCATCCGCCATCTCAGGATGAACGGCTGTGTCGCCAAGCTGAATCTCGCTCTCGACGGCCTGCCGGAATGCTGGTCCGGCATCGCCGGCCGCATGGTGGT
>DATFRE010000134.1:0-3978 GCA_035263545.1 Dongiaceae bacterium | reverse complement strand
CCGATGCATATGCGGGTCGTGGAGGCGGAGTTCGCCTTCCGCTTCGGCCGCGATCTGCCGGCGCGCGCCGAGGCCTATGGAATGGCGGAGGTGATAGCGGCCGCCGCCGATCTCCATCTCGCCATCGAGCTGCCCGATGCGCGCTTCGACCGCTTCGCCGAGATCGGTGCGCCCAGCATCGCCGCCGATGACGCCTTTGCCGCCTGGTTCATCCTGGGGCCGCAAGTGGCGGGATGGCGGAGCCTCGACCTGCCGGCCCAGCCGGTCCGGGCGATTCGCAACGGCAAGCCGGCCGGCGAGGGCAGCGGCGCCAACGCTCTCGGCGATCCGCAGGCAGCACTGACCTGGCTCGTCAACGAGCGCGCCAAGCGCGGCCGCGGCGTCAAGGCCGGCGAGGTGGTCATCACCGGCACCTGCGTGAAGCCGGTCGAGATCGAGCCCGGCGATCGCGTCACGGTCGAGTTTCCCGGTCTGGGCGAGGTCAAGGTCGCGTTCGACTGAACCTCATGCCAAAGCCCCTGGGCGACTGGCTGGAGCGGCATGGGAGCGAGACGCGATTGGCGCTGCGTACCACGCTTGCAGCGCTCATCACCTTCGCTCTCGCCCATCTGTTCCGGCTGCCCCAGGGCTATTGGGCCGTGCTGACCTCGGTCATCGTCATGCAGGGAAGCGTCGGCGGATCGCTCAAGGCCAGCATCGACCGCATGATCGGCACCTTCGCCGGCGCGATCTGGGGCGTGGCGGTGACTCTCGCGATCCCCCATCGCGGAATTCCAGCCTTGGCGCTCACCCTCGCTTTGGCGCTGGCGCCGCTGGCGCTGGTGGCGGCGCTCCGGCCCAGCTTCCGCGTGGCGCCGGTCACCGCCATCATCGTGCTGCTGAGCACCTCGAGCGTCCAGGAGGGGCCGGTGCCCTATGCCGTCGACCGGGTGTTCGAGATCGGGCTCGGCTGCATCATCGGCCTCGCCGTCTCGCTTTTCGTCCTGCCGGGCCGCGCCCATGGCCTGCTGGCGGGCTCGGCGGCGGATGTGCTCCGCGCCCTCACCGATCTGGTGGAGACCCTGCTCCGCGATCTGGCGGAATCCCCGGATCGGGCGGTGATCCTGGAGATCCATCACCGGCTGCGCCGCGCAATGGCCCGGGCCGAGACCCTGGCGGAAGAGGCCAAGCGCGAGCGCGCCAACCGCCTGACCGATGAACCGGATCCCGATCCCGTGATCCGCAACCTCCGCCGGCTGCATCACGACCTCACCGCCGTCGGACGTGCCGTGGCGACGCCGATGCCGCTCCAGGGGCGCCAGCATCTGGCCGAGCCTGTGGCGGCACTCCGGCGCGCCATCGCGGATTTCCTGACCGGTGCCGCGCGTGCGTTTGCAACCCGCGGATCGCCGCCGTCCCTCGGTCCGGTGGATACGGCGCTGGCCGCCTTCGCTGAGGCGATCACGGCCATGCGGGGCTCCGGTGCGCTGAGGGAGCAGAGCGGCGAGACCGTCGCCCAGGTCTACGGCCTCGTCTTTGCCCTGCAACAGCTCCGCGAAGACCTGCGCGATCTCGCCGACCGCGTCGCCGAGCGCGCAACGCCGGCACGACGGGCCGATGCGAAACCGGCAGACGCGGACGCTTGAGCGCGACGGCCGAAAGGCGACGGCTCAGTTCTTGGCGAGCGTCACGAGATGCTGCGCCTCCAGCACGGCCGCCAGCTTCCGGAAGAAGTTGAACTGGGCGATCGGGCCGGGATGGCCGTCGAAGGCGCCGAAATCGTCCCATTCGGGAGAGGCGCGGTTCAGGCGGATATCGGCGATCGGCAGGCCGAGCTCGCGGGCATAGGCGATGACGGGATCGTCGTCGCGACCCTCGAAGAAGGCGAGCACGAGCGGCCTGCGCTCGGCGGCGAAGTAGCGGATGATGGATTTGGTCGCATCGACCATCACCGCGCGGTCGGGATCGGGCTTGCTGCAGTAATCGCCGTTCCGGGCGCAGGAGATGCTGAGGTAGTCGATGCGGAGCTCGCCGCCGCCACCGGGGCGGATCACCGGATAGCGCGCCGCCGCCATGCCATCGCCGGCGCCCAGCCGCTGCTCGAGGCCCTGGGAGAGCATTCGCATCCAGCTCGGGGCGCCGTAGTCGCGCTGCAGGTAGAACTCGCCATAAGGCAGGATGAGGAGATCGCCCGCGGTCAGCGAGTCGCGAAGCTGCTGGTACTGAAGGACCGCCTGGGTGATGCCGTAGCCATCCTGCGCCAGATTGACCACGCGGTAATCGGGAAAGCGCTGCTGCAGCAGCCACGGCATGGTGTGCTCGTCATTATTGCCCCAGCCGAGCATGAAGGAATCGCCGAAGACATAGATGCTGTGCGGCCGCGACAGGTCCTCGTAGCTCGTGGCCCTCTCGCCGGGCCGTGGCACCGTCACAACGAAGCTCAGGGTCTTGCGGCCGAGAGAGATCGAGACGCGATGGCGGCCGGGGGTGGAGATGTAGCCGAGGCGTTCATCCGGCACATAGAGCGGCGCCGGGTCGACACTGGCCACGGGATGGAAGGCCGGTATCTTCAGCGCCTTCTCGACGAGGTAGACGCTGGCGAGGCCGGTGGGCTGAAAGGCGACCTGCTTCAGGGCGCCGTAGCGGAAGAGCATATAGGCTGCGATCAGCTCCGCCGCGCCGAAGATAATGACCAGCAGCACCAGGATCTGCGCCGCTCGCTTGAATGCCAGCCGTCCGCGCATGGCCGTCCCGCAGCCTCGTCAGAAAAGCGTATAGATGAAGGGTGCGAGGACGGAGCTCTGACCGAAGACGAGAAGACCTCCGAACAGCAGCGCGATCGCCAGGATCGGCAAGATCCACAGCTTCTTGCGCACCCGAATGAAGGTCCACAGCTCTCCGATGAATTCCATCTGCCTTCCCGCAAAAGTTGCGTATTTGCTTCGACCGACAGCGCGCCCGATAGCGTCATGGTAGATCGTCGCGGGGCCAATTGCAGCCAACCCGCGTTAACAAAGAGTTGGGCCGCAAATTTGCCCGAACATGTCGCAGATAAATGTCACCGCCCCGCGGCGATGACCATGCGGCGGAAGCGGAAAGCGGCGCCGAGCACCAGGAGAGAGACGGCGGCGCTTGTGCCATAGACGGTGACCGGAACGGCCGGCGGGATATCGGCGGCACCTTCCGCACCGAAGCCCGCGGCATTGCCCAGGAGGCCCGAGATCGCCGCTCCCAAGGCCCCGCAGATGCTCTCGAAGGTCGGGATCGCGCCCGCGGTGACGTCGCGCTCGCTCTCAACGGCGAGCCCGATGACATGCTCGGTGAAGAAGCCGTAACTCACGCCGAAGCCGGTGCCCAACGAGATAAGGGCGAGCGCGCTCACGGCCAGCGGCAACTCGTGCCAGAAGACGAGCATCCCGAGACCCAGGCTCAGCAGCGCCGGCCCGAGGAGAAGCATGGTCCGGCTCGTCCTCCGCCCGACGCAGCCGATGAAGATCGCCGCGGCAGACCAGGAGAACGCGGTGATGGCGGCATATTGGCCGGCGAAGAAGACCGAGGTGCCGTGGCCGATCTGGACGAAATAGGCGATGTAGAGCGGCGCGCAGGCCTCGCTGCCGAACATCAGCCCCAGGATCCAGATCCCCAGCGGGGCCGCACGGCTGAGCGACAGGAGGTCTGCGGGAAAGAGTCGCGCGGCGCTGCGGCGATCGATATGGAGGCAGATCGCGATCAGCAGCAAGGTTGCGGCGATGAGCGCGCCGGCCTCAGCCGGATCGCGGCTGATGCCGGCGATGGAGACGGCCGTGATGGCGAGGCCGATGATGGCGACGCGGCCGAGCGGCAGGCCTGGCTTTCTCGCGCTCTCCGCCGGGGGCGGCGGGGCGGGATGGCGCGCCACCAGCCAGAGGAAGCTCGTCGACATCGCCAGCATGGGCAGGAAGGCAAAGCGCCAGGAGGCGATGTCGGTCAAGAGCCCGGCGAGCCAGGGCCCCACCAGTG
>DATFRE010000133.1:0-2380 GCA_035263545.1 Dongiaceae bacterium | reverse complement strand
AAATAGAGCGTGCCGATAGCGAGGGCGAGCCAGGCGCCAAATCGGGATTCTTTCATCGCCGCATCCGTTCGCTGCGTGCGCTCAGCCACATATAGCCGCCATTGGAGAGCGCGGTGATGAGGATCATGCCGAGCGCCAGCGCATAGCCCAGATTCTGGTTATGCAGCACGTCGCCCTGGATCTGGGCATAGAGCAGGATGGTGACGATGTTGAGCGAGCTGCCGGTCAGGCCATAGGCCGTGGCGATGGCGCCGAAGGAATTGGCGAAAAGCAGGAGCGTGGTCCCGAGGATGCTGGGCCAGAGGATCGGCAGCGCCACCATCCGCCAGTATTGGATGCCGCTCGCGCCCAGGATCGCCGAGGCCTCGCGCCATTCGCGCTTCAGCCCATCCAGCGCCGGCGCCAGGATCAGCACCATCAGCGGGATCTGGAAGTAGAGATAGGTCAGCGTCAGGCCCCAGAAGCTCAGCAGGTTGAAGCCCGTATGGTAGATGTTGAAATCGAAGTACTTGATGAGCAGCACGGTCACGAGGCCGGTACGGCCCAAGGTCGCCAGGAAGGCGAAGGCCAGCGGGATGCCGGCGAAATTCGAGGCCACGCCGCAGAAGGTCATGATGGTGGGACGGATCCAGGCGGGCAGGCCGCCCATGACCGCGGCATAGGCGAGGAAGAAGCCGATCACCGCACCGCCGATGGCCGAGGCGATGCTGATCTTGATGCTGATCCAATAGGCGGAGAGGATCGAAGGCGAAAACAGCTCCTGGATATTGGCCAGGGTGAAATTGCCGTCCGCATCCTGGAACCCGCCGATCATCAGGTAGCAGGTCGGGATGATCAGGAACAGCAGCGCGAAGAGGAAGAAGGGCGCGACGCCGAGCCAGGCCCAGGAGATCCCCTCGGGCAGGAGCCGCGCGGCGAGCGTCGGTGGAGCCTGGGTCTGCGATATCTGGGCCATGGCAGATGTCCGGAAGCTTTGCCTCCCCCGCCGAGGCGGAGTCGGGGCCTGGTTTGAGAGGAAGGCGCGCCGGAGCCCGTCAAGGCTCCGGCACGGCCGCGATCTCGCTCCGGCTTACTTTACGTTCGCGCCGACGACGGAGTCCCACTGCTTGGTGATGACTCCCTTCGCCGCCGCCTGCTGGTCCGGGGTCGGGAAGACCGCCTTGGCATAGCTGGAGGCCGGCGGAAGAGCGGCCAGAAGCTCCGGTGGGACCTTCTTGCTGTCCACCAGGTCCTGGAAGCGGATCGGATGGCAATAGCCCTTCAGCCAGCCGAGCTGACCCGCGTCGGAGTAGAGGAACTCCATCCAGAGCTTGGCGGCGTTGGGATGCGGCGCATAGGCGCTGATGGCCTGCACATAGACGCCGGCGACGACGCCGGTCTCGGGCACCACGACCGTGACAGCCGGGTTGCCCTTCAGCATGTCGCGGTCGGCCAGCGCGTTATAGTCCCAGCGGAGGATGACTGGCGTTGCACCCTGCGCCAGCGTCCCCGCCTTGCCGATCGTCGGCACGAAGTTGCCGTTCTTGTTGAGCTGGGCGAAGTACTGCAGCCCCGCATCGGCAGCCTTGCTGACATCGCCATTGGCCGAGGCGAGACCGGCGGCGAAGACGCCCTGGATCGCCTGGTTCGAGGCCCGGGGATCGCCCGCCAGCGCGACGGCGTTCTTGTAGTCGGCTCCCTGCAGATCCGGCCAGTCCTTCGGCGCGGTCTTGATGATGTCGGAGTTCACCTCCATCGCCAGCACGCCGTAGTAGTCGCCATACCAATATCCCGCGGGATCCTTGGCGCTGTCGGGGATCGTCTTCCAGGTCGCGACCTTGTAGGGCTGCAACAGGCCGTCGGCCTTCGCCGAGGGACCGAAGGAGAGACCGACATCGATCACATCCGGCGCCTGCGGGCCCTTATTGCCCTTATTGGCCTTGATCGCCTCGACCTCGTCACCGGAGCCGGCGTCGGGGTTGAGCTCGTTCACCTTCAGGCCGTAGCTGGCTTTGAAGCCGTCGATCAGAGCGCCGTAATTGCACCAGTCGCGCGGCAGCGCGATGACCGTCAGCTCGCCCTCGGCCTTGGCGCCGGCGATAAGCTGATTCATGGTCTGACTGGACGCCACGCCCGAATACCCCACCGCCGCGATCGCGGCGAGGGGGAGAATGCGCAGCCATGCAGGCTTCATATTAGGTCTCCCCTGGTTATTTTGTTCGAACAGCCGGCTTCATAGTCGGTCGCTGTTACGGTTTCATGTCAGAATTGGGAAGGGACGATAGGAGCGGTGGATAGTCCGGCTGTGGAATCCTGCTGTACATTGAAAATCCTGGACTATCTTCAGCTGCCGTTTCGCGGCCCGTTAGCCGGTCATTAATCGATCGGGAGATCCGCAATA
>DATFRE010000132.1:0-6983 GCA_035263545.1 Dongiaceae bacterium | reverse complement strand
GAAATAGAAGCGGCGCTGGTGCTGGGGCGTATAGGCCTCGAACTTGTAGTCGAAGCCGAAGAGGGCGCTGAAGCGCTTGCGGCTGAAGAGGAGATTGTCCAGCGGCGGGATGATGCGCGCCGCATCCTCCGGTGCCGGCGCGCGCCCCGCCGTCTCCCAGGCGCCGGCATCCTCCGGCAGGTGCCAGTAGACCGGCTGCCCGGGCAGGTCCGCGACCGCCACGGGTTCGGCGATCCTCTCGGCTTCGGCCTTTACCAGCTCGCGCCAGCGCCGGATCGATTCCCCGCGCCAGGAGCCGTAATGGAGCGCCACCCGGTCCGCCCATTGCTCCGCGGTGGCAATCTTCAGCACCTGCAGGGCCGAGCGCAGCAGGAAGCGCTCGTACTCCTCGCGCGCTGGCGCCGGCAAATCGGCGAGCTCCGGCAGCACGCGCTCCGTCAGGTCGAACAGCCGGTGGAAATGCGCGGTGCGGCCGCTGATCTGCAGGCGCCGGTCCGACCACATCTGCTCCAGCGCCCGGGTTGTCGATTTGATGGTGTTGAATCCGCCGACCACGCGCCGGGAATCGAAATCCGCCGGGCCAACGGGACCATTGGCGCGGATATGGTCCTCCATCTTCTGCATCTGGGGCTTGAGGCGCCGGCGCCGGATCCGTGTCGCCGGCCGCTGGTCGAGCAGCGCCGTGGAGAGGATCGGCAGCCAGTCGCGGCGCACGGCGAAGACCGGATAGTGAGTCTCGATGAACTCCCGGCGCTCATAGAGCATGGCGTAGTAATCGGCGACCGTCGCTTCGCCGCGGGCGAGCCAGGCGAGCTCGTGATTGCGCAGGCCCGCGACCCGGATGGAATCGATCTGGATCATGGCGAGATCCACCGCGAGCGCCGGCAGCTCCGCTGCGCTCTTCAGCGGCCCGGCAAGGCCAAGGCGCTCCAGCAGGAAGCGGCGCAGCTCGGTGGCGCTGACCTCGCGCATCTCAACCGGACTTGTCACTGACCCCGGCCTCCGCGAAGCTCGCCATGCCGTTATGGCAGGCGATCGCCGCGCGCAGCACGGGGATCGCGAGCGCCGCGCCCGAAGCCTCGCCCAGGCGCATGCCGAGATCGAGCAGGGGCTTCTTGCCCAGCCGCTCCGCCAGGCGGCGATGGCCGGGCTCGGCGGAGCAATGGGCGATCAGGCAATGATCGAGGGCGCCGGGCATGGCGGCCTGCAGCAGGGCCGCCGCCGCCGTCGAGGCGAACCCGTCCAGCACCACCGGGACATGAGCGAGGCGGGCGGCGATGACGGCGCCGGCGATGGCCGCGAGCTCGCGCCCGCCGAGACGGCGCATCACCTCGAAGGGATCGGTGAGGGCCGCACGATGGAGCGCGAGCGCCTCGTCCACCACCGCGATCTTGCGCGCCAGCGCTTCGCCGACGACCCCGGTGCCGGGGCCGACCCAGTCTGCCGCACTGCCGCCGAAGAGCCCGCAGCAGAGCGCCGCCGCACTGGTGGTGTTGGCGATCCCCATCTCGCCCAGGCAGATCAGGTCGAGCCCCGTCTCCGCCGCCATCATGCCGTAGGCGAAGCCTTTGGCGCAGTCCTCCTCGCTCATGGCGGGACCAGCGCTGAAATCATCGGTGGGATGGTCGAGATCCATCTCATAGACCCTGAGCTCCGCGCTCGCATTGAGGCAGAGCTGATTCACCGCCGCCCCGCCGGCAATGAAATTGGCCACCATCTGCTTGGTGACTTCTGCGGGATAGGCGGAGACGCCGCGCGCCGCCACGCCATGATTGCCGGCGAAGACCGCGACCCGCGGCCGGTCGAGGCGCGGCGGGTGGCGGCCCTGCCAGAGGCAGAGCCAATGGGTCAGCTCCTCGAGCCGCCCCAGCGCCCCTGGCGGCTTGGTCAGCACCGCCTCGCGGCTGGCCGCCGCATCGCCGGCGACGGTGTTGGGGCCGGGCAGCTCCGCCATCACGGAGCGGATCTCGGCAAGGGTCGCAGCGGTGGTCGATGTCACGGGAAGCTCTCTCTCGGCTGAGCGCGGGCGGCCGGTTGGCTCCGGCGGGTGGCATGAGGGCGGCAACTGTCCTATAAGCTCGCGCCCGATGCCAGAGGAAACGAACAATCCGGAAACTTCATTCGCAAGCCGCTCGCGCCTCGGGGAGCTGCGCCTGGCCATCGGCTTCCTGACCCGCCTTCCCGTGGCTGCGGCGACGGGGGATCTGGCGAGCGCGGGCTGGGCTTTTCCTCTGGTGGGATTGCTGGTGGGGGCGATCGCGTCACTGGTCTATTGGTTCGCAATTCAGCTCGGCTTGACCGCGCTGATCGCCGCGGCGCTCGCGGTGGCAGGTGGCATGCTCGCGACCGGGGCGCTGCATGAGGATGGCCTGGCGGATTTCGCCGATGGGCTCGGCGTCCGCGGCGGCGCGAGCGAGAAGCTCGCCGCCATGCGGGCGAGCGGCATCGGCAGCTTCGGGGTGCTGGCGCTCATCTTCGGCGTGCTGCTCCGTGTCCTGGCGCTCGCCGCCCTGATCGGGCCGGCGGGCGTGGGGCCGGCGCTGATCGGCGCCCATGCCGGCGCCCGCGCTCTGCTGCCCTGGGCGATGAAGCACGAGCCGCGGGCGCGGGTCGATGGGCTCGCCGTCTCGGCCGGAAGGCCCGGGCAGGGGACGGCGCTTGCTGCTCTCCTGATCGGCCTCGCGATCCTGATCCTGACAATGGGGGCCTCCCGCGGGGTCATCGCCGCGCTCGCCGCGCTTCTCGGTCTGGCCCTCCTGCCTCTGGCGCGCCGGCAGCTCGGCGGCATCACCGGCGATGTGTTGGGCGCCGTCGAGCAGCTGGCCGAGATCGCCATACTGCTCGCGCTCGTGGCGACCCGCAGCCTGGTGGGCAGATGACAACGGGCGGATGAGGATGCGCCGATGATTCCGACCCGCTGGTGGTGGATCCGCCATGCCCCGGTCACGACCCATGGCGGGCGCATCTATGGCCAGAACGACCTGCCAGCGGATTGCGCCGATGGCGCGCTCTTCCGCGCCTTGGCGCCCCAGCTGCCGAAGGAGGCTCTCTGGCTGGTCACCCCTCTCAGGCGCACCCGCCAGACCGCCGAGGCCCTCATCGCTGCCGGCGCGCCCCTGCCCGCCGAGATGCGGGAGGAGCCGGCCTTTCTCGAGCAGCATTTCGGCAGCTGGCAGGGCTTAACCTATGACGAGCTGGCCGCCCTCAGGGATGGGGCGGCCCATCGCTTCTGGCACGCGCCCGCCTTCGAGCGGCCGCCCGGCGGGGAGAGCTTCGCCGATGTGGTGAGGCGGGTGGCGGAAGCGGTGCAGCGGATCTCCCCCGAGGCGGCCGGCCGGGACCTGGTCGTCGTCGCCCATGGCGGCTCGATCCGGGCGGCGCTTGCCTACGCGCTGGGGATCGAGGCGGAGAAGGCCCTGGGCT
Source organism: Dongiaceae bacterium (assembly GCA_035263545.1). Lineage (GTDB taxonomy): Bacteria > Pseudomonadota > Alphaproteobacteria > Dongiales > Dongiaceae > DASXQK01. The sequence continues at coordinate 3,560 of DATFRE010000132.1, read as the reverse complement.
TTGCCGTCGACAATTGCTCGCTGACCCGCCTCGATCATTTCGCGGCCGACGACGCCTGGCGGGTGGGGATGGTCAATCTGATGGCCCGCGACCCGGTGGCACGTCCGGCCTGAGCCGGCCCCGGAATCGCCCAATTCGTTCGCCAGATTTGGAAAGTGATCTTTTCCGGCCGGGTTCCTTGCCTCCTTCGAACCCGTAGCCGAATCAGTGTTTCTAAGCCGATATATTTAAGTCATCTCATGACCTAGGAGATTGTCGATGACCGTTCTCTCGCGCCGCCTGTTCCTTTCGCTGCCGGCCGCCGCCGCGGCGATGGCGGTCGTGCCCCCGGCCTTTGCCATGTCCGAGGAACAGCAGCTGGTGGAGAAATCGCGCATCGCCTTCCTCGACATCATCACCGACAACGCCTTCAGCGAGATGCGCGACTACGTCAAGCGCGCCCGCGGCCTGCTCATCTTCCCCAACGTGCTGAAGGGCGCCTTCATCATCGGCGCCGAGGGCGGCTCGGGCGTGCTCGTCGCCCGCGGCCAGGGCGGCTGGAGCTATCCCGCCTTCTACACCATCGGCTCCGGAAGCCTGGGGCTCCAGATCGGCGGCCAGTCGGCGGAGCTGGTGATCACCATCATGAGCGCCAAGGCCATGGACGCGATCATCGACAACCAGTTCAAGATCGGCGGCAATATCGACGTGGCCATAGGCCCGGTGGGCAAGGGGCTGACCGCGTCGACCACCACCAATCTCGACGCCGATGCCTATAGCTGGGCCAAGACGCAGGGGCTCTTCGCCGGGCTTTCCTTCGACGGCTCCGGCATCTTCAGCCGCGACGGCTGGAACGCCAATTACTACGGCCCCAAGGCCACGCCGGAGGAGATCGTCCTCAAGGGCAAATGGACCAACAAGAACGCCCAGATCCTCAGGGATGCGCTGGCGCCCTACTGATCCCTTTGTCAGATCGCGATCCTGGTCTCGATCACATCGTAGTCCGCGCGCAAGCCGCCATCGGCGGTGTCGAGCAATCCTGCCGCGGTCAGAGCCTGAACATCGGCATGCACGTTGCTGTAATCGCGCTTGAGCGATTTCGCCAAGGCACGGACGCTCGCGACCTTGTGGCGCCGGACGTAGCGTAGCAGCTCCATCCTCTTGCCGGTGAGGAGCCGAGCCAGGGCTTCCCAGCTCTCGAAAGCGAGATGGCGCTCATGGAAGCTTTCATTTCGTTCGGCCCGGCGCCACGCATCGACGAATCGCCGCGCGGCGTCGTCTTCCATTGTGCCCCCGACATGGATCTTCACATTGCTCATCGATTACCTCGCAGTGCCCGCACATCGGACCAGAAATCGGCCATCAGCTTCTCGACGGTGCTGAAAACATAAGCCGCCTCGACACCGCGATAATGCCGATGGTCGCCCTTACCGCGCTCATTGTCGTACCCCACCTCCCTTATTCCAGCGCGTCCATAGAACAGGGAATATTTGAGGCGGTGGCTCGATGGCGGGACGGGAGATGGAACGCGCCATAGCACCATTTCCACGATCGCACCGTCGTCATAGTCGAGGCGCTGATAATGGAGCAGCTCGGCCTTCGGCACGTCTTCATAATGGCGCCATGAGCCATATGGTGTAAATAACCATATGGAGTGTCGCCAGCAAGATTTCCAGACCTCGCCGAGTTGTGAGGCATGCGGCGCGATGGACCGTTGCCCGGGGCCGATCGCGCGCCTATAGGAGGAGCCCATGCCCCAGAATCTGGTCGTTCGCGCTATCGCGTTTCTAGCCCTCCTGCTTGTGGTCGCGGTGGCGGTGTTTGCCTATACCCCCTGGGGGCGCAGCGTCTGGCAGGGCGATGTGTCACAAAATGCCGGGGCGGCGGCCATCGGCGGACCCTTCACCCTCACCGACCAGAACGGCAAGCGGCGCAGCGATGCCGATTTTCGCGGCCAGTACATGCTGGTCTTCTTCGGCTATACCAATTGCCCAGATGTCTGCCCGACGACGCTCCAGATGCTGACCGATGCCGTGACCACGCTAGGGGCGAAGGCCGCCAAGGTGACCCCGATCTTCATCACCATCGACCCGGAGCGCGATACGGCCAAGGCCCTCAGGGACTATGCCGCCAATTTCACACCTCGCCTTGTGACCCTGACCGGAAGTGCGGCCGATATCGCCGCCGTGGCCAAGGAATACCGGGTCTACTACGCCAAGGCCGGCGAGGGGCCGAACTACGCCATGGACCATACGGCGCTGATCTATCTGATGGGTCCCGACGGCGCCTATGTCACCCACTACACGCCAGACTTGACCGCCGATGACATCGCCAAAGACCTCGGCAAAAGAATCTAGGGCCGCGCGGCCGGCCAAGGCCAAGACGGCGCCGGAGCCCTTCTGGCGGGTGAAGAGCCTGACGGAAATGAGCCGGAGCGAGTGGGAATCCCTCTGCGACGGCTGCGCGCGTTGCTGCCTGGTGAAGCTCGAATATGACGACACCGGGGAGGTCGACCATACGGAGATCGCCTGCCGGCTCCTCGACCTCAAGACCTGCCAGTGCTCGGACTATGCCCACCGCCGGGAGAAGGTACAGGATTGCCTCTCTTTGACGCCGGCCAAGGTCCGGCAGCTCAAATGGCTGCCCTCCACCTGTGCCTATCGGCTGGTGGCCGAGGGCCGCGACCTCTACTGGTGGCATCACCTGGTCTCGGGCGACCGGGAAACCGTGCACCAGGCCGGCATTTCCGTGCGCGGGCGGGTGGTGAGCGAGGACAAGGCCGGACCCCCGGAAGAGCACATCATCGACTGGATCGATTGAGCGGACCGAAGCCCGCGCGGCGCTTGAGCGTAAGAGCCGTATTGCCTAGAGCGATTCCGCGTTCGGCGGAAACGCTCTGGGGAGCCGCAAGCAGCGGATAGAGGCCTGGGCTCCGATCGCCTATCTAGCTTTCCATCGGCTAGAATTGGAAAGGCGAAGGCGATGGACATGGCATCTCTCAAGGATATCCGCCCGGTGCGGAACGGTGCTCCCTCCAGAAAACCCCCCGCCGGCGGCGCCCTGAACGCGGTCGAGCGGGCCTGCCGCTTCATCGAGGCCAAAGTGGCCGAGGGCGAGCGCTTCACTTTGGCCGAGCTCGGCGCCCATTGCGGGCTCAGCCCCTGGCATCTGCAGCGCCAGTTCCGCCGGGTCATGGGGGTGAGCCCGCATGACTATGCCGACCAGCACCGCCTCGCCCGCTTCCGCGACGAGCTGCAGCAGGGGGAGGGGGTGGCGGCGGCCACCTACGGCGCCGGCTACGGTTCCTCCAGCCGGGTCTATGAGCGCGCCGACGGCCTGATCGGAATGACCCCGGCCACTTATGCAAAGGGCGGCAAGGGGGCGGAGATCGCCTATGGCACCGCCGCCTCGCCGCTCGGCCGCCTCCTGGCCGCGGCCACGGCACGGGGCATCTGCTTCGTCGGGTTCGGCGACAGCGATGCCATGCTGGAGCGCGCGCTCAAGGCGAACTTCCCCGCCGCGGACAGCATCCGCCGCGACGACCGCGAGCTCGGGGTGGCGCTGGATAGGCTCTTGGCGCA
>DATFRE010000131.1:0-6521 GCA_035263545.1 Dongiaceae bacterium | reverse complement strand
GCCAGTTCTGAACCCCTGCCTTGATGGCGACGAAGGTCTCGGTGTTGCTGGGCCCCTTCGCATCAGGCTCCTGGAGATATCCGGGCACCGGCTTGCCGTCGACCGCACCCGCCCGATACTGGCCGCGGACGGTGAGATGCACGGTATCGGCGCCGTGGATCGGCGCGAGGGAGCGCAGCACCTTTAGCTTCTCGTCGCGCACGGCATCGGCGTCGAGTGTGACAGGCGGCTCCATCGTCACCAGGCAGAGAAGCTGGAGCATGTGGTTCTGCACCATGTCCCGAATGGCGCCGGCCTTGTCGTAATAGGCCCAGCGGCCGCCGACGCCGACGGTCTCCGCCACGGTGATCTGGACATGGTCGATATGGGTGCGGTTCCAGAGCGGCTCGAACAGGCCGTTGGCGAAGCGCAGGACCATCAGGTTCTGCACCGTCTCCTTCCCCAGATAGTGATCGATGCGGAAGATCTGGTGCTCGGAGAGGCAGCGGCCGATGGCGGCGTTGATGGCATGGGCGGATTCCAGGTCGTGGCCGATCGGCTTCTCCAGCACCAGGCGGGTCAGCGGCGTGATCAGCCCCGCGGCGGAAAGGTTCTCGGCGATCGGGACGAAGAGGTCCGGCGCCGTCGCCAGATAGAAGACCCGCACCACCTCGTCGCGGCCGGCGAGCGCCTCCTTCAGTGCGCCATAGTCCGCCTCATGGGAGGCATCGCTGGCGATGTACTCGAGCCGGGCCGCGAATTTGTCCCAGGCATCCTTATTGAAATGTTCGAAGTCGCAATCCGCACAGCTGTCATGCATCTGCTGGCGGAAGGGATCGCGCGCGAGCTTGGCCCGCGAGACGGCGATGATCCGGCCGTCCGGGGGCAGCCGGCTCTCCACATCCAGATGAAACAGCGCCGGGATCAGCTTGCGCTTGGCGAGGTCGCCCCGTCCGCCGAAGACCACCATGTCGAAGGGATGCTCGATCAGAGTCGCTCTGGCTTGCTGCATGACCTGCTCACCAAATTGAAAATTATTCGACCCGCTCCAGCGCCAGAGCGAGACCCTGGCCGATGCCGACGCAGAGCGTCACGAGGGCGCGCCGGCCGCCGCTCTTTGCCAGCTGATGCGCCGCGGTCAGCGCGAGGCGCGCGCCGGACATCCCGAGCGGATGGCCGAGAGCGATGGCACCGCCATTGGGGTTGACCTGCCCGGCATCGTCGGGGAGGCCGAGCTGGCGCAGGCACGCGACCACCTGGCCGGCGAAGGCCTCGTTGATCTCGATGGCATCGAAATCCCCGATCGAGAGCCCGAGCCGCTCCAGGAGCTTCTGCGTCGCCGGCACCGGGCCGATCCCCATGATCCGCGGCGGCACGCCCGCCGAGGCCATGCCCAGCAGCCGGGCCCGCGGTTTCAATCCGTGGCGCTTCACCGCGGCGGCGGAAGCGACCAGCAGGGCCGCGGCGCCGTCATTGACGCCCGAGGCATTGCCGGCGGTGACCGTGCCGGGGTTGCGCACGATGGGCTTCAGCTTGGCCAGCGCTTCCAGGGTCGTATCGGCGCGAGGATGCTCGTCCTTCTCGACCCGGGTGACCGCGCCCTTGCTGCCGGGAATCTCGACGGGGGTGATCTCCTCGGCTAGGAACCCCGAGGCCTGGGCGGCGGCGGCGCGCTGCTGCGAGCGCAGCGCGAAGGCATCCTGGGCCTCGCGCTGGATCTGAAGCTCCTCGGCCAGGTTCTCGGCGGTTTCCGGCATGGCATCGATACCGTACTGCGCCTCGATACGCGGATTGACGAAGCGCCAGCCGATGGTGGTGTCCTCGAGCTTGACACCGCGCTGGAAGGGCTGCTCGGCCTTGGCCATGACCAGGGGCGCGCGGGACATGGATTCGACGCCGCCGGCGATGGCAAGCTCGATCTCGCCTGCGGCGATGGCGCGGGCAGCACTGCCCACCGCCTCCAGCCCCGAGGCGCAGAGCCGGTTGACCGTGACGCCGGGCACGCTCACCGGCAGGCCCGCGAGCAGGAGGGCCATGCGCGCCACATTGCGGTTGTCCTCACCCGCCTGGTTGGCGCAGCCGAGATAAACCTCCTCCACCGCCGAGGGATCGAGACCCGGATTGCGGGCGAGCAGCGCCTTCAGAGGGATCGCCGCGAGGTCGTCGGTCCGCACCCGCGAGAGGGCGCCGGCATAGCGGCCGATGGGCGTGCGGATGGCATCGCAGATGAAGGCCTCGCTCATGCGTCCTCTCCATGGGCGCGCCGGGTGCGTGCCTGGAGCTCGCGCAGCACGCGAAGCTCGGTCTCGCCGGGCGCCGGCGTCTCCTCGAGCCCGGCCGCGAATTTCACGGCCCAGCCCGTGTTCTCGGCGATCTTCTCCCGGGAGACTCCGGGATGGATCGAGGTGACCGTCAGCTCCTTCGTCTCCGGGTCGGGCCGCATGATGCAGAGATCCGTGACCACGCGGCTCGGCCCCTTGGTCGCAACGCCATGGCGGGCGCGGTCATCACCGCCATCGCCATGGCCGAGGGAGGTGCGGAACGCCGCGCGCTCGACGAAGCTGCGCTGGCCCTGGGGCATGACGACGAAGATTTCCTGGCAGGAGGTCGCGATCTCCGGCGCCCCGCCGCCCCCCGGCAGGCGCACCTTCGGTTTGTCATAGGGGCCGATGACGGTGGTGTTGATATTGGCGAACTTGTCGAGCTGGGCCGCCCCCAGGAAGCCGATCGTGATCCGCCCGCCCTGGAGCCAGTAGCGGAACATCTCCGGCACCGAGACGGTGGTGAGCGCGGTGGCGCAGAGCTCCCCATCACCGATGGAGAGCGGCAGAACGTCCGGCTTCGTCCCGATGGTCCCGGATTCATAGATCAGGGTGATGTCCGGCGCATGGGTGAGCCGCGCCAGGTTGCAGGCGGCCGAGGGCGCGCCGATTCCGACGAAGCAAACATCCTCGTTCTTCAGCGCCCGGGCCGCGGCCACGGTCATCATCTCCGTGGCGGTGTAGCTCTCAGCCATGGGTGCTCCAGCGCGCATGGGCGCGGAAAGCCTCCGGTCCCTTGCCAAGCACGTTCTCCTTCATCCAGGCGAGGAAGCCATCGCGCTCGCGCGCGATGGCGTCCCAGGCCAGGTAATAGGCGTTGTCTCTCATATAGTATCCCTGGGCGTAGGAAGGATGGGCGCCCCCCGGCACCACGGCGATGGCGCCCACGGTCCAATGGGGCAGGATGCAGGCATTGGGATGGGTGCCTGCGAAGCTCTCGACCCTCTCCTCCACCGTGACGATGGAGCGCCTGGCCGCCAGCACTGCCTGCTTCTGCACCCCGACAATGCCTTCGATCAGGATATTGCCCGCGTGGTCGGCCTTCTGGGCATGGATGATGGCGACATCCGGCCGGATCGCCGGCACGGCGGCGAGCTGCTCCCCGGTGAAGGGGCAGGTCACGGATTTGATGCGCGGATTGACCTTCGCCAGATCGGCCCCGAGATAGCCGCGGAAGGCGGCGAAGGGCAGGTTCGCAGCCCCCGCCTCATAGGGGCTGCCCTACGTCCGAACAGTCCGCCAAATCGCTGTCTTTCCAACGGCTTGCGGCGTGAACGTTGGGACGTGCGGCCCGCCAGCAATCACATGACAATCACGCGCGCGGTTTTCGGCCGGCTCGAACTGCCGGGATCCGCACCCGCGCGCGTTGCCATCGGCAGCGCCTGTCGGATGTCCGGCCGGAAGATCGCGCCTCTCGCCGATCTTCCGGCCGGCGCCGGAACCCCGAGAGCGCCTGGAGCGCCGAGAGATCTCGAAACCACCATTCGTGGAGATAGATCCGGCCTCGCATCTGTAGCAGTGGGTTGGTTTCGTAACATTACGAACCTGGAACTCTAGACGGCGAGACGCCGGCTCGCTTCAGGAGATCTATCGTAGCGCTACGATAGACAACACCGACTCCATGAAACCCCCAGAAACCCCCATGCCCGCAGTCAAAACCGACAATCCGTCTCAGCAACAGCCTCCGCCCGTCCGGATCCGCCCGCCTCCGGATCCGTTGCCGGCAGCGATGCGAGACTTTGCGATCCGTCGAATCACCATTTTGTGCCGGAATCACCGGGGGTTTGTCGCTGTTCGCCGGTTTAGCGGCATCTATCCCTGTTTTCGCTCCAGATCAGCTGCCAGGAGTTGCTGGTGGTGCGCTCGCTCTAGAAATTTTTCCAAACCGACCGTGGCCCATGGCCACATTGCTGCCCGGGCTTAATCTGGCGATTGCCAGATTAACCCAGCCCCAGGCAGCCTAGGCGACGGGGACTTCTCTGCGATATCGGCCGCTTCCCACCAGTGGGAAGTGCATATCTCGGCCGGCCTACCCTGGCGCCAGGGTAGGTGCCGGAAATCGGCGAACGTCACAAAATCGCTTCTGCCGGCTGGCCGAAACGGCATTCCGTCTCCGATATCTCCGAGATCGGCAGACCGACATCAGGGGCGCGAGCCCAGTCTTGCCGATACCGGTCGACACGCCGAGACAGCCGACACTGCTAGGCGATCTCTCGATGCCGATCGCGCGCCTCGCTTCGGATCCGCCCCGAGCTTCGACGCGCAGCCAACTCGGGAGCCACCCGGCCCCCCGCCCGCCGCGCAAAAATTCGTACCTGCCTCTCCGATCCTGCGGGCCGGAATCCGGGAGGTTTCGGGCGCGCGCGTCCGGATCCCGCCTGCTCGCGCGCCAGCGGGCTTCCTAGGCGCTTCTAGGGCCTATCCATGGCCGATCGGGGCGCGCGCAGCGAGCGCCAGCGCAAGAGCGCCAACTCTCACGTGGGCTTCACTTCGGGCCGCTGCAGAGCCGCTGGAGCTCGAGCGCTGCCTCATGCGCCCGTGCGATGAGGTCCTCGTCGCGCGGGCCTCTGCCGGCGAGCGCTCTGATGTTTGCGTCGGCGCCGCGGAAGACGAGGTTGAGGAGCCTGCGCCGCTCGGCGATCTCCTTGGCGACCGCTTTCTCGTGTATCCGCCGCTCGGCTGCTTCTGCGACGCGGCGGGCTGCGGCCTCCTGCTCAGGGGTGAGGTCGGGCGGGGCCATGGCGGCGAGGGCTGCCAAGATCTGCTGACGCGTGGTGGTGCGGCGCTTCATGGGCTGACCATCCTTCCGCGGGCGGCCACCGTTGTGCGGCCAGGTGGCAGCAGATTCGCAGCCAGTTCCGACTTAAAGCAACCGTCCTCCGTGGTCTCAGCGGCAAGGCGAGCTGTTCCACCGATGACTGCCATCGACAACTCCAAGTCGAACGGTTCGTCCATCGGCCAGCAGTCGTCCGCTGTTAGGGGCAACGGCGACTGAGTCGGGGGCAATGGCACCCGGGCCGGGCCGTTTGGCGCAGGCGACCAGACCACCAGCCCCGGATCGCGTGCCGATCTCGTGCACGAGAGCAATACCGGCAAGCCCGGCCAACTCGGCAAGTAAGACAAGAGGGCCGACAGCATGCTGCCGGCTCACTCCCTTTATATGATCAAGCGCGAAGCGGCCGGCCTCATAGGCTGTAAGCATCCGCCCGAGGCCGCCTTCACTACGCGCGCACGCGACAACCGCGCGGCCCCCTCGGATGCTTACCGAGGAACATGCATCGCGAAGTGAACTCGGCCGCAAAGCTCGCTAAGTAGTCCTCAGCGGCCCGCTGCAGCCGGCCAATGCTCTGACCGGCCAGGGCCAAGGGGAACCTGTGGCATGCCAGACTGGCCTAAGGCGAGGCGCTGAGGCGCGGCATCTATCTCTACGAAGGTTATCCTATGTCTGGAGAGGAGTTGGGGAGCATGAACGTCAGAACAAGCACGGCGTCGATTGCTGCTGCCTTTGCCATTGCCCTGGTGGGGTGCGGCGTGGTCATCGTCCTGGCCATGATCTGCGGGGGAAATTCTGACGACTCTGGACAGCCTGCTGCGGGCCATCGACGTTGCACGCTTCTAGTTTGGCCGCACCGATTTATGAGTACACGGAGGACTGTCTCGGCGTAGGGATAGGCGGCGACCGCATTCGGGAGTTTCTGCTTCGAGTCTAGTTGGTTGTTCTGAGCGGATGGGGGTAGGTGTAGGGCGTGTAGCCGGGCTTTGCCACCTCGAAGTAGTCGCGGCCCAATTGCAGCCAATATTCAATGCCATGTGGATCCGACGTCGGAAACTTGTACACGCTGCCGCCCGAGGAAACATTGTTCCAGATATAGAGAGCATCCGGGTTGCCGATTTGATCGAGAGCGGGATAGGTGCTGAGGGGATTCGACGGGGGCGGGTTCTCGAGGTAGAGCACAACGCCTTGTGATACACCATTCCAGGTGTTACCCCAGATGACACCGCTGCCACCCCGGATTCCGGCACCAGCCCAGCGTCTTTTGGAGTTGTTCACGGTGTTTCCATATATCTCGACGCTTCTGGTTCCCCGAGGCCAGTAGGGGGAAAGGCCGTGGGCGTCGAAGGACTGGGAGTCCTGGTAGTTATCCTTGACCGTGTTGTATCTGGCCACGTAATGGCGCCATTGGTCGCGGTGACGCAATGGCGATTGCGATCAAAAAAATT